>JAZNGS010000198.1:0-13176 GCA_045576555.1 Clostridia bacterium
CAATTATTACCATACCCTCAGGTATATTCTGCAAAGCTATTCCTCCTGCAATCGTAAGGGCATCTGCAGTATTTCCTGTTCCAAAACCAACGCCTGCAGCAATTCCTTCAGGCAGATTATGAATAGCAATTGCCATTACAAAAAGTAAAATCTTATTTAGTTTCTCATTATTTTCCGAATGCGATTCTATTTCAACACCTGATAATCTATGCAAATGCGGAACGGCTTTATCCAAAAGATTTAATATCCAGGCGCCGCAAAACACTCCAACTATCGTCACAATAATAGACATATTCCCATATTCAAGCGATGGTTGAATTAGTCCGAAAACTGCTGCACTGAGCATAACTCCAGCCGCAAATGACAAAATTATATCGCTGAACTTGTGTGATGCTTTTTTGAACATAAATCCAATTACAGCACCGATAATTGTTGCTCCTCCAACCCCCAGAGCAGTAAGTAATACAAGTTTCATACAGCACCCCACTTCTAATTCCAAAAAGGTGTAAAATTAGTATTTACAGTCCTTCAAATAATTATTTATTGAAAATATATTTCTCTACTTTGATTACAATGCTATTATATATTATCAAATATAAATTGTCAATAATAACAAATGTTCATATAACCTTGAATATATCTTTGTTTTCTGAAGAAATAAACTCAATATCCTCATTTTTCAAAATGTCTATAAACATTTCCTTCACAATATTTTCTGTAGGAAAATGACCTGCATCAATAATTGCAATTCCATCATAGACATATTCAATACAATGATGATATTTCATATCGGCAGTTACAATTACATCTGCACCTTTTTTTATTGCTGTTGGTATATATTCTGAACAACTGCCTGATGCAACCGCTACTCTTTTTATTTTCCTTTCATCACCGCAAACTCTTACAAATGGAGTTTTAAGTTTTATCTTTACCAACTGACAAAAATCAGAAAGTTGCATTTCATTTTTTAAGTTACCTATTCTTCCCAAACCACAGTCTTCAAATGGTTTATCATTTTCCATAACAGAGATTTCTTCTAATTCAAACAATTCTGCTAATTTTTGGTTTATTCCATTTTTAGCAGTGTCCATATTCGTATGTGCAGAGTAGATGCAAATATCATTTTTAATTGCATTAATAACCATATCCGAAACCATCGAACCATCGGATAATTTCTTTATTCCGTCCATTATAACAGGATGATGTGCAAGCACTAAATCAGCATCATTTTCAATTGCCTGGTCTATAACCTGCGGTGTTACATCAAGTGTTACCAAAACTTTTGAAATTTCTTTTTCCAAATCACCATAAAATAGTCCTGAATTATCCCAATCATATGCTAAGCATGGAGGATAATTCTTTTCAATTAGATCTATAATTTCCTTTAATTTCACTATTTTTCACCTCTGTTAATTACAAAAAAAGATGTGAAAAACACACCTTTTTTTGTAATATTAAAATTAAACCAATTCAACTATTGCCATCGGTGCTGCGTCACCACGACGAGGACCGGTCTTAATAATTCTTGTATATCCACCGTTTCTTTCAGCGTACTTAGGAGCGATTTCAGCAAAAAGCTTTGTTACAACATCTTCCTTAGTAATAAATGCCAAAGCCTGACGGCGTGAGTGCAATGTATTGGTCTTACCAAGAGTAATCATTTTTTCAGCTAAGCTTCTAGCTTCTTTTGCTCTTGTTTCAGTTGTTTCAATTCTACCATTCTCCAACAAGCTTGTAACCATATTTCTCAAAAGAGCCATTCTCTGGTCTGTTGGGAGATTTAATTTTCTTGTTCCAGGCATTAAATTTTCCTCCTTTCATAAACTCTCATGCACTGATTATTCTTCCTCTTTCTTAAGAGAAAGGTCTAAACTGTGCAGCTTGTTTATAACCTCTTCAAGCGACTTTCTGCCAAGGTTTCTTACCTTCATCATATCCTCTTCAGAGTTTTCAATCAAGTCCTCTACTGTGTTGATACCTGCGCGCTTTAGACAATTGTAAGAACGAACTGACAAATCCAATTCTTCTATTGTCATTTCAAGAACTTTACCCTTTGTATCTTCCGGCTTGTCAACAATAATGTCAATGTTCTTTGCTTCCTCAGACAAATCAACAAACAATCCTAATAGGTCATTCATAATCTTTGCTGATAAACTGATTGCTTCATCAGGCTTGATGCTTGAATCAGTCCAAACTTCAACACAAAGTGTTTCTCTGTCAAGATATTGACCAACACGAGTATTTTCAACTGTGTAGTTAACTTTTGTAACCGGTGTATAAATAGAGTCTATTGGAATCACTCCAACAGGAGGTTGCATATACTGCTTATTTCTGTCAGCTGATACATAACCTCTGCCGTTAGACAAAGTGATTTCCATATAAAGATTTGCATCCTCATTAAGAGTTGCGATATGCAAATCCGGATTGAAAATTTCCACTTCCGCATCTGCCTTTATATCTCCGGCTTTGATTTCGCCGGCACCCTTTGCTTCAATATATACTGTCTTTGGTAAATCAGAGTGAAGTTTCAAAGAAATCTTTTTGATATTCAAAATTATCTCTGTAACATCCTCTTTAACTCCCGGAATTGTAGAAAATTCATGCTGAACGCCTTCAATCTTAACCGAAGTTGCAGCAGAACCAGGCAGACTTGATAAAAGTATTCTGCGCAATGAATTTCCAAGAGTTGTGCCGTATCCACGCTCCAATGGAGTTACAACAAACTTTCCGTAATTACCTGTTAATTGTGTACATTCAATATTGGGCTTTTCCATTTCTATCATTTTGAAACCCTCCTTAACATATTCATGTAACCTATCCACTTACCGAGGGTAGTACACATTTATTACTTAGAATACAATTCGACGATCAAATGTTCTTCTACTTCGTAATCAATGTGTTCTCTGCCAGGCAATGAAACGATCTTACCTGTAAGTGTGTTTTTATCCATATCCAACCAATCAGGAATTAATCTTGATGAATTAGCCTCAACAATATCCTTAATTCTTGATGATGATCTTGTCTTTTCCTTTAGAGTGATAACTTCACCAGGTTTAACAAGATATGATGGAATGTCAACCTTCTTACCATTTATAAGAATATGTCCATGATTCACAATTTGTCTAGCTTCTCTTCTTGTATTTGCAAGACCTAATCTGTAGATAACATTATCAAGTCTTGTTTCAAGAATTTGTAGAAGCATTTCACCAGTGATACCATTCTTCTTGGTTGCCATAACATAGTACTTACGGAATTGCTTTTCAAGCACACCATAAATGAATTTTACTTTTTGCTTTTCATTTAACTGCAAGCCGTATTCAGACATTTTCTTCTTGCCTTGCTTTGGGTTTCTGTTTGTTCTTTTGTCAACACCCATTGTTCCAGGCTCAATGCCTAATGTCTTGCATCTTTTTAAAATAGGTTGCATATTTTTAGCCATGCCATTAACCTCCTTCAATTAAACATAATAATATAAATCACACGCGTCTTCTTTTTGGTGGTCTGCAACCGTTGTGAGGAATTGGAGTAACATCCTTAATCATGCTAACCTCTAATCCTGCAACCTGAAGAGCTCTGATTGCAGCTTCTCTTCCGGCACCAGGACCTTTAACATAAACCTCAACTGTCTTCAAACCATGTTCCATAGCTGCCTTTGCAGCTGTTTCAGCAGCAGTCTGAGCTGCGAATGGTGTGCTCTTTCTTGAACCACGGAAGCCTAAACCGCCTGCGCTTGCCCAAGATAATGCATTACCTGCTGTATCTGTGATAGTAACTATTGTGTTATTGAAGGTTGAACGGATATGCGCTGCACCCTTCTCAATATTTTTTCTGTCACGACGTCTTGTTCTTGTAGTCTTTTTTGCTACCTTTGCCATTTGAGTTCAGTACCCCCTTTATTATTTCTTCTTGTTAGCCATAGTCTTTGCTGGGCCTTTTCTTGTTCTTGCGTTATTCTTAGTGTTTTGTCCTCTTACTGGAAGACCCTTTCTATGACGAACACCTCTGTAACATCCAATTTCCATCAATCTCTTGATGTCCAAAGCAATTCTTCTTCTCAAGTCACCCTCAACAGTGAAATCAGAGTCAATCACTTCTCTTAGTTTATTAACCTCATCATCTGTCAAATCCTTAATTCTTGTGTCCGGATTAATTCCAGTTTGAGCTAAAATCTTCTGAGCGCTTGGCAATCCTATACCATAAATATAAGTCAAACCAATTTCAACTCTTTTTTCTTTTGGTAAATCAATACCTGCAATTCTTGCCATTTTTACACCTCCATGCATAAAATCTGTCACAGCTTACGCTGTTTTGTAAATTATAGATAATTATTATAAAACCTATCTAATCACCGCAGATGAGCAATATCTCTGCGGCAGCCGCAATCAGATAAGCAATCAACTAATTAGTGTATAACACACATATTCTCATCCTTGCTTTTGCTTATGCTTAGGATTTTCACAGATAACCATTATTTTGCCTTTTCTTCTAATGATTTTACATTTTTCGCAAATAGGTTTTACTGATGGACGTACTTTCATTATAATTACCTCCTTATTTAGATCTCCATGTAATTCTGCCACGAGTTAAATCATATGGCGACATTTCAATTGTCACCTTGTCACCCGGAAGAATTTTAATGAAGTTCATTCTCAATTTGCCTGAAATATGAGCCAAAATCTGATGACCATTTTCAAGCTCTACCTTAAACATTGCATTTGGTAGGGTTTCTACAACCGTACCTTCTAATTCCAAAACATCATCCTTAGCCAAAGAAATACCCTCCTTTAACCTAAATCGGTTTGTATTGTGCTATTATCCGTCTTATCTCAAAATTTTCCATATCTCTTGAAACATTATCAAAGACATAGTTTGTTTTCTGTAAATGAATAAGTTTTTTCTTTTTAGGTTTTTGTGATTTTCTCAAAACACCGTCTGCAATATATGCATATCCGTTCTCTAACCCAAGAACTAAAAACATATTTTGCTTATCACGACCTGCCTTTGAATAAACCAACATTCCAACTGTAATCTCCAAAACATACACCTCACAGCGTCAAAATTTCACAACCGTCTTTTGTTACCAAAATTGTGTTTTCATAATGCGCCGAAAGGCTACCGTCTTCTGTTACTACAGTCCAATCATCATCAAGCACGCAAACATCATATTCACCTGCATTGACCATAGGTTCAATCGCTAATGTCATTCCGCTTGCTAATCTTACTCCCTTTCCCTTATTTCCGAAATTCGGAACATTTGGGTCTTCGTGAAGATTTTTTCCGATACCATGACCGACTAAATCTCTCACAACAGAGTATCCGTTCTTCTCAACATATTCTTGAATAGCCGATGAAACATCTCCAAGCTTCGCTCCATGAACAACGCACTTTATACCCTCAAAAAAACTTTCCTTCGTAACATCAATCAGCCTTTGAGCTTCGTCAGAAATATTTCCGACTGCATAGGTACGGGCAGCATCGCTGTGATATCCGTCTTTATATGCACCCATATCTATACTTATAATATCGCCCTCTGCTAATACTACATCTTTACTTGGAATTCCATGCACAACCCAATCGTTTGGAGAAGCACATATACTTCCTGGAAAACCATTATAATGCAGGAAAGAAGGTTTTGCACCCTTTGAAATTATGAAATCGTATGCGATTTTATCAAGTTCGGCAGTTGTTACTCCGGGTTTTATATGCTTTTCGATTAGTCTTAAAGCATCCCCTGTAATCTTGCCTGCAACACGCATCTTTTCGATTTCAGTTCTTGACTTTATTGTAATCATAAAAATACTCCCAAAGCCAATCTTATTCTAATCCAAGTGCCGCAGATACTGCTTTTGTTGTGTCTGCAAGCTCTTCTTTACCATATGCTATAACCAATTTACCGGATTTTTGATAATAATCTTTAATCGGCTCTGTCTGCTCATGATATATTTTTATACGATTTTTAACTGTTTCTTCATTGTCATCAGCTCTTTGAATGAGCTCCCCACCACACACATCACACACATCACCTTTTTTAGAAGGTTTAAATTCAATGTGATATGGTGTTCCGCAAGATTTACATTCTCTTCTGCCTGAAAGCCTTTTTATAATCTCTTCATCAGGTACTTCCAATGATAATACTTTATCAATTTCTATTCCTGTTTCAGAAAGTGCTTCGGCTTGAGCAGTTGTTCTTGGGAAGCCGTCAAGGATAAATCCTTTTTTGCAATCCTCCTGATTCAAACGCTCTTTAACAATTCCAACAACAACCTCATCGGGAACAAGTTTCCCATCGTTAATATATTTTTCTGCAAGCTTACCCAGCTCCGTTTTATCTCTGATGGCCGTCCTAAGCATAACACCTGTTGATATGGTGTCAATACCCAATCTCTTGGACAAAATTTCTGCCTGTGTACCTTTTCCGGCCCCCGGAGGACCTAAAAGTATTAATCTCATTATGAAATGCCACCCTTCAATTAAAATTATTCAAGAAATCCCTTGTAGTGACGCATAACCATTTGTGATTCCAACTGTTGTACAGTTTCAAGTGCAACACCCTCCATAATAAGAAGTGATGTACCACCGATTTGCAAGCCCTGAATTCCAAATACTGCGCCTGCCACGATTGGCAATACTGCAATTATACCAAGGAACAAAGCTCCTGCAAAATTCAATCTTGATGAAACTTTACCGATAAAATCACTAGTTGGCTTACCTGGTCTGTAACCAGGAATATATCCGCCTGATTTCTTCATATTATTTGCTAATTCAATTGGGTTAAATTGAATTGATGAATAGAAATAAGTGAAGAAGATTATCAACAGGAAGTATATGGCAGCATACACGATATATGTCCACCATATTGGGCTCAACCCTGCTGACAAACAACCCAATACTGTATTCCAGATTCCTGTCTGTGGAATATTTCCGCCTGTTACTAATCTTACGATTGTTGCAGGGAATGCCATAATGCTTGATGCGAAGATAATCGGCATAACACCGCCTGAAACAACCTTGATAGGAATGTTTGTGCTCTGTCCGCCATACATTTTTCTTCCAACAACTCTTTTAGCATACTGAACAGGAATTTTTCTCTCTGCAGTGTTAAACAACACAACAAATGTTATTGCTAATATAGCTAAAACAACAATTGCAATTGATATTACCGCACCTTTAATTGAAAATACTCCAGGTGCAAGATATTGCTTGTAAATTGCAACTGCCTCCGCAGGAATTCTTGAAACGATACCTGCATAGATAATCATTGAAATACCATTTCCAAGTCCTTTTTCTGTGATTATCTCACCTAACCATACAATGAATGCAGTACCTGCCACGAATGTCAACACGATTAAGAAGAATGAAAGCCATCCTTCATTTGCAATCGGTTGAATTGTTGGGTCCTGAACACCCATATTGTGTAGTGTTACATAAAGACCTGCACCCTGCACAAATGCAAGGATGATACCAACATATCTTGTAATTTTATTAATCTTTTTTCTACCTTCTGCTCCCTCTTTTGCAAGTCTTTCCAAAGAAGGAATTGCAACAGTAAGAAGCTGAATGATAATGGAAGCATTAATGTATGGAGATACACCCAATGCTAACACGGTTGCATTTGAAAATGCTCCACCGGTAAATACATCGAACATTGAGAATAGGTCCAAACCTTCTCCAAGAAATGCTTTCATTGCTGTAGGATCCAAACCTGGAACAGGAATATGTGCTCCAAATCTGAATATAATTAACATAAATAATGTGAAATAAATTTTCTTTCTCAAGTCAGCGATTTTAAATGCATTTTTTATAGTAGAAAACACTTAAATCACCTCTGCCTTTCCACCAGCTTTTTCAATTTTTTCAGCAGCTGATGATGAGAATTTTGCCACCTTTACTGTTAATTTCTTTGTAAGCTCGCCTCTTCCAAGAACCTTGATTCCGTCCAATGTCTTGCTTACAACTCCTGTTTCCTTCAAAAGTTCTTGAGTAACCTCTGTACCGTCCTCAAATCTTTCTAATTCGGAAACATTTATAGTAACATATTGTTTAGCAAATATATTTGTGAAACCTCTCTTTGGCAATCGTCTGTACAAAGGCATTTGTCCACCTTCGAAACCAGGTCTTACTCCGCCACCTGAACGTGCGTTCTGACCCTTGTGACCTTTACCTGAAGTTTTTCCTGTACCTGAACCGATACCTCTACCTACTCTTTTACGAGTAAATCTTGAACCCTCAGCAGGTTGTAGTTCATCTAATCTCATTTGCTACACCTCCTTATTTTAAAATTAGTTTTCCTCAACTTGAACAAGATGAGATACCTTATTAATCATACCTCTAATTTGAGGTGTGTCATTGTGTTCCTTGACATCTCTTATCTTGTGCAAACCTAATGCCTTAACTGTTGCAATTTGATCTTGCTTGCAACCGATTGTGCTCTTAACAAGCTTTACATTAATTTTAGCCATTATTCGCTACCTCCTTAACCCCTGATTTCATCAACGGTCTTACCTCTGAGTTTAGCAACTTCATCAGCCTGCTTTAACTCTGCAAGTCCTGCAATAGTAGCTCTTACGACATTCTTCTTGTTGTTTGAACGCAAACACTTTGTACGAATGTCTTTGATACCAGCAAGCTCCAATACTGCTCTGGCAGCACCGCCTGCGATAACTCCTGTACCTTCTTTAGCCGGCTTAATCAATACTCTTCCGGCACCGAACTCACCGATAACTTCATGAGGTATTGTTGTACCCACTAATGGAACGCTAATCATATTCTTCTTAGCATCTTCAATTCCTTTTCTGATTGCATCTGGAATTTCGGCAGCTTTACCTGTTCCGCATCCAACATGACCATTTCCGTCGCCTACAACCATCAATGCGCTAAATCTCATGGTTCTTCCGCCCTTAACTGTTTTAGCAACACGATTAATTTCAACCAACTTTTCTTGAATATCAAGTGTTGATGCATCTATTCTTTCAGCCACAATCTCTACCTCCTTTTTTAGAATTCCAAGCCGCCTTCTCTTGCGCCTTCTGCAAGAGCAGCGACTCTGCCGTGATATACATATCCGCCTCTGTCAAATACCACCGCTTTAATTCCCTTTTCCAATGCCTTTGCAGCAACTGCTTTTCCAACTTCTTTAGCTGCTTCGCAGTTTCCGCCATATTGGTTAAAGTCTTTATCCATACTTGATGCGCTTACTAATGTAACGCCTTTTGTATCATCAATAATTTGTGCATAAATGTGATTTAAGCTTCTGAACACATTAAGACGAGGTCTCTCCGCAGTACCGGAGATGTTCTTTCTTACTCTTAAGTGACGCTTAATTCTTGCAACATTACTATTCTTTTTGTTTATCATTTAAGAACACTCCTTTCTATTATTTCTTCTTAGCTCCTGCTTTACCTTCCTTGCGTCTGATTACCTCATCAACATACTTAATACCTTTGCCCTTATATGGTTCAGGTAATCTGTATTCTCTGATTTTAGCTGCTGTTTCACCAACAACCTCTTTGTTCGCACCCTTAACAATAATTTTGTTAGGTGATGGAACTTCGATAGTAATCCCTTCAACAGGAGTGTATTCAACAGGATGAGAGTATCCTAAGCCTAATACAAGTGTTTTACCTTGCATTTGTGCTCTGTAACCAACACCGTTGATTTCAAGTTCTTTCATAAATCCATCTGTTACACCGATTACCATATTGTTAATCAATGTTCTTGTTAATCCGTGTAATGCTTTGTGCATTTTTTCTTCTGATGGTCTTTCAACAGTGATAACTCCATCATTCAATTTGATAATCATATCCTTATGAAGTTTTCTTGTCAAAGTACCATTCTTTCCCTTAACAGTTACTTCGTTTTCAGCACCGATTTTAACATCAACGCCTGCAGGAACTGTTATAGGTGAATTTCCTATTCTTGACATAGTTCTATGTCCTCCTTAACTTAAATTTTCTCTGCCAAAAGGCAGGTTTTCAGTTTCTTTATCGAATGCGCTTAAAAAGTAGTTCTTACCAAACGAATGCCAAAACTTCGCCGCCGATATTTTGCTTTCTTGCAGCTCTGTCTGTCATTATACCCTTTGAAGTAGAAACTATTGCAATTCCTAAGCCCTTCAATACTCTTGGAAGTTCTTCAGCACTAGTATAAATTCTCAAACCAGGCTTTGAAACTCTCTTCAAACCGCTTATAATCTTTTCCTTATTAGGACCGTATTTCAAAGCGATTCTGATTACTCCTTGCTTGCCATCTTCGATTACCTGATAGCCTGCAATATATCCTTCTGCATTCAAAATTTCAGCTATTGCCTTTTTCATGTTTGATGCAGGAACGTCAACTGTTTCGTGTTTAGCAGTATTTGCATTTCTGATACGAGTAAGCATATCTGCGATAGGATCAGTTATTTGCATTAAAATTTACCTCCTTCCAAACTCATTTATGAGTTCGAACATTCTTCTATATTTTACCAGCTTGCCTTCTTAACACCAGGAATTTGACCTTTGTATGCCAATTCTCTGAAACAGATACGGCAGATACCGAACTTTCTCAAATAAGCGTGTGGTCTTCCGCAAATCTTACATCTTGTGTAAGCTTGTGTTGAAAACTTTGGCTTTCTTTGTTGTTTTATAATCATAGATTTCTTTGCCATAATCTATCCTCCTTATTAACTGCGGATAAATGGAGCACCCATTAAATCTAACAATTCACGGGCTTCTTCATCTGTCTTGGCAGTTGTAACAATGATAATATCCATACCTCTGATTTTATCAATCTTATCATAGTCGATTTCAGGGAAAATCAACTGTTCTTTGATACCAAGAGCATAGTTACCTCTTCCATCGAAGGCTTCAGCACTGATACCACGGAAGTCTCTAACTCGTGGAAGCGCTACATTGAATAATTTATCCAAGAACTCATACATCTTGTCAGCTCTTAAAGTAACCTTACATCCAATGCTCATTCCTTCTCTTAATTTGAAATTAGCAACAGACTTTCTTGCCTTGGTAACAACAGGCTTTTGACCTGTGATAGCAGCCAAGTCAGCGCAAGCAGCGTCGATAACCTTTGGGTTTTCTTTTGCATCACTCATACCGATATTGATTACGATCTTATCAAGCTTCGGAATCTGCATCGGGCTTTTATAACCAAACTTTGTCATAAGAGCAGGAGCAATTTCTTTTGTATATTTATCTTGTAATCTAGACATTATAGAATTTACCTCCTCTCAAATTATCAGTCGTTGAATATTTCAAGGCACTTCTTGCAATATCTTGCTTTTGAACCGTCTTCCAAAACTTTGATACCGGTTCTTGCAGCCTTACCGCAAGCAGGGCAAATTCTCATAACATTTGAAACATTAATTGCTGCTTCCTTTTCGATAATTTTGCTTTCCTGTCCTTGAGCTCTTGCCTTCTGGTGTTTCTTAACCATAGCAACGCCTTCAACTATAACTTTTCCTTCTTCAGGCATAGCTGTTAAAACTTTGCCTTCCTTACCTTTGTCTTTTCCTGAGATAACCTTAACATTATCTCCTCTTTTAATATGCATTTTCTTCATTCCTCGGCACCTCCTTATAGAACTTCCGGAGCCAATGACAAAATCTTCATATACTCTTTGTCTCTTAACTCTCTTGCTACAGGCCCGAATATACGAGTACCTCTTGGATTTTTATCATCTCTAACAATAACTGCTGCATTTTCATCAAATCTGATATATGAACCGTCAGCTCGTCTTGTTTCTTTAACAGTTCTAACAACAACAGCTTTAACTACATCACCTTTTTTTACAACGCCGCCAGGTGTTGCTTTCTTGACAGAACAAATGATTTCATCGCCAACACCTGCATATCTCTTTCTTGAGCCGCCTGGTACACGGATACACATAACTTCTTTAGCGCCTGTGTTATCTGCAACCTTTAGACGTGTTTGTGGTTGTATCATGTCTATTTCTCCTTTCCGGACATCAGCAATCTAATTACTGTGCCTTTTCTACAATTTCAACTAATCTCCATCTCTTGTCCTTTGATAGAGGTCTTGTTTCCATTACCTTAACTTTATCGCCCTTAGCACAAATATTTTCTTCATCGTGAGCTTTGAGCTTGTAGGTCTTCTTAACAACCTTACCATAAAGCGGATGCTTTACGCTATATTCAATAGCAACTACGATAGTTTTATCCATCTTGTCGCTTACAACTTTACCGATTTTAACCTTACGGCTGTTTCTTTCTGCCACGTTAGTGTGCCTCCTTTCATACAATCAATATTGTATTTGCTATATGATGTTTTCTATCAAATTCCATCAAATTGCAGAATCGTTTAATTCTCTTTCACGAATGATGGTTTTAATACGAGCGATAGTTTTCTTAACATCACCAATTCTTTGTGGATTTTCCAACTGGTTTATAGCGTTTTGAAATCTTAAGTTGAATAATTCCTGCTTGCTTTCAGAAAGCTTCAAGTTTAATTCTTCAACTGATAATTCTCTCAACTCTACTACTTTCATTCTTATTCACCATCCTCTTCACGCTTTACAAACTTACATTTGATTGGAAGCTTGTGCATAGCAAGACGAAGTGCTTCTCTAGCAACTTCTTCGCTAACGCCGCCAATTTCAAACATAACTCTTCCAGGCTTAACAACTGCAACCCAGTATTCAGGACTTCCTTTACCTGAACCCATTCGAGTTTCAGCAGGCTTTTGTGTGATTGGCTTATCAGGGAATATCTTAATCCAAACCTGACCGCCTCTCTTTGTGTATCTTGTCATAGCGATACGGGCAGCTTCAATTTGTCTTGAAGTAATCCAAGCAGGTTCTAAAGCCTGCAAACCGAATTGGCCATTTGATACCACATTGCCGCGTGTTGCCTTACCCTTCATTCTACCACGCATAACTTTTCTGTATTTAACTCTCTTAGGTAACAACATTATTGTTTTCCTCCTCTCGGCTTACGCTCAGTTCTCTTGCTTTCGTGAAGAACTTCGCCCTTGTAAATCCAAACCTTAACACCGAGAATACCATATGTTGTCATAGCTTCTGCGAAACCATAATCAATGTCAGCTCTCAAGGTCTGTAGTGGAATAGTACCTTCGTGATATTGCTCTGTTCTAGCAATTTCAGCACCGCCTACTCTTCCTGCAACACTTGTCTTGATACCTTTGATACCCATTCTCATAGCTCTTC
>JAZNGS010000199.1:0-6315 GCA_045576555.1 Clostridia bacterium
TGGCATTTCCGTGCTTTATACTAGCAAAGGCAATGAGAAAAGCACCGCCAATGATTGCAAATGAATTAGCTGAACAATTTAAAAATGACCAGACATTTGAAAAGGTTGAGGCAGGAGGCGGATATTTAAATTTCTTCTTTAACAGAGAAGAATTTGTTAAGGAAGTGCTGGATAGAGTAGCAAAATCAAACGGAGAATTTGCAAAATCAGACGAGGGTAAGGGAAAAACAGTTTTGGTGGAATATTCATCACCCAATATTGCAAAGCCTTTCCATATAGGTCATCTTTTCTCAACAGCAGTTGGAAATTCTCTATCAAGAATTTATGCATATCTTGGATATGATGTCCAAAGATTAAATCATTTAGGAGATTGGGGAACACAATTTGGTAAACTTATTTCTGCATACAAAAGATGGGGAGTAAGAGAGGTTATTGAGAAAGACCCGATAAATGAACTTTTGAAAATTTATGTCAAGTTCCACGAGGAAGCAGAAAAAGCTCCTGAATTGGAAGATGAAGCAAGAGAATACTTTAAATCATTAGAGAATGGTGATAAGGAAACAACAGAGCTTTGGCAGTATTTCAGAGATGTAAGCCTTAAGGAATTTAAACGAGTGTATGATATGCTTGGAGTTGAATTTGATTCATATGCAGGCGAGAGCTTTTATGGCGACAAGATGCAGGAAGTTGTTGAGATATTAGCTGATAAGGGACTTCTTTGTGAAAGCGACGGAGCACAGGTTGTAATGCTTGATGAATTGAATGTTCCGCCGTGCATAATTTTAAAATCTGACGGTGCAACGATCTATGCAACAAGAGATATTGCGGCTGCGCTTTACAGAAAACGCACATATGATTTTGAGAAAAATATCTATGTGGTTGGAACACCACAGGCATTGCACTTTAAACAGATTTTTGCGGTAATCAAAAAGGCTGGTTTTGAGTGGGCGAATAATTGTGCTCATGTTGGGTTTGGTCTTGTTAAATTCCCTGATAAAAAGCTGTCTACAAGACACGGAGATGTCGTGTTCTTGGAAGATGTTTTGAATGAGTCAATTCAAAAAACTCTTGACATTATAACAACAAATAGCCCTGATATGGAAAATAAAGAAGAAGTTGCACAAAAGATTGGTATTGGCGCAATTTTATATACATTCTTAAAGAACAGCAGAGAAAAGGATATTGTATTCTCTTGGGACAGTATGCTTGATTTTGAGGGAGAATCAGCTCCTTATGTTCAATATAGCTATGCAAGAGGAAGAAGCATTTTAAGAAGATGTGATCTTGACTATTCAAATGCTGATTTATCTTTAGTGACATCCGATGAAGAATATGAGCTTGTTAAGCAGATAAATGCTTTTGGTACTGCAATTTCTGATGCAGCGGCAAAGAATGAGCCATTCTATATAAACAGATATGTGACAAATCTTGCAAGATGCTTTAATAAGTTCTATAACAACTATCCTATCTTAAAGGGTGATGTTGATGAGCAGACCAAGAAAGCAAGGCTTGCATTAGTTGATGCAACAACACAGGTTATAAAATCTGCACTGTTGTTGTTGGGTATTGAAACGGTAGAAAGTATGTAAAATGGAGGGTTAAGAATGGACTTGTCCGAATTTATTTATGTTTTCCGAGTTATAGTTGCAGGTATCTGCGGAATTATTATTGGATACGAAAGAAAAAGCAGGGCAAAAGAAGCAGGTATAAGAACTCATTTTATTGTTGCAAGTGCGGCTGCGCTTATAATGATTGTTTCAAAATACGGATTTTTTGATTTAATTCAGCAGGCAATTGCAGAGGGAGTGGAGGTAAAACTCGATCCGTCAAGAATAGCATCTTGTATTGTCAGTGGTGTAGGTTTTCTGGGTGCAGGAATGATTTTTGTCCAGAAATACACAATCCGAGGTCTCACAACTGCGGCTGGCATATGGGCTACGGCAGGTATTGGTATGGCAGTCGGTGCAGGACTTTATGCCACAGGCATTTTGTTTACCGCAATAATCTATGTTGCGCAGGTTGTATTACATAAGGATTCCAAATTACTGTCTGTGCGTCATCTAAAGGTTATTAAAATAAAAGATGTTGACCAACAGGGATATATTTCGGAGCTCACAAGAAGATTTGCAGTTCGGGATATAGTTATTGATGACTATGATGTTTCAAGAAGTGCAGAATCAGAAACTTTTGAATATACAATTACAATTGAAATCCCCAAAGATTTTAATGAAGAAGAATTGTTATCGATGATTGAATATAACACATCATTGGAAACAATGAGATGAGAAAGAGGTGCTTGACACCTCTTTTTTTATCATAAAGTATTTTCTTTTTTAATATTATTAAGTAATGTTAAAAAAGGAGATTAGAAAAATGAAATATTTTGTTATAAGAGGAAGAACACTGTATTGCATTGCTCTTGCGGCAATAGTTTTTTGTATAGGTGTAGGGACATTAAATTCTGTGTCGGTTTTTAAAGTTGGGAATAGAGAAATTCCTATTTACTGCGTTGAGCGAGATGATAATAAGGTTGCATTGACATTTAATTGTGCATGGAATGATGATGATATTGACAACATATTAAAAACTCTTGAAGCATATAATGCAAAATGCACCTTTTTTATTGTTGGAGAATGGGCGGAGAAATATCCCGAAAGCCTTAAAAAGATTTATGAAAAGGGACACGAAATTGCAAATCACTCATATGCACATGACCACTACAGTAAATGGGATAAGGGAAAGATTTTAGAGGATATTAATAAATGTGATGACTTGCTTGAGAGTATAACAGGGCAAAGACCTACACTTTTTCGGGCAGCCTATGGAGAATATAATGATAATGTTGTGAGCGCTTGTGAAGAAACCGGAAGATATTATATTCAATGGTCAGTAGACAGTATTGACTATGGTGACGCAACACAGGAAGCGATATATGACAGAGTAATGAAAAAAACAGAGGCAGGGAGTATTGTGCTAATGCATACAGGGACACAAAATACTGCAAAAATCCTTCCTAAAATTGTATCGGAGCTTTCCGAAAAATATGAATTATGCAAAGTTTCCGAAATGACTTATAAAGATAATTATACTATTGATTCATCAGGAAAACAAAAACAAAATTAAAAAATAATTTACAAAACGAAAAAAATGTGTTATACTAATGAAAAAATGATATGGAGTGAAATTGATGAGTAATATTTGGCATGATATTAACCCAAAGAGAATTTCAGCAGAGGACTTTGTGGCTTGCATTGAAATTCCAAAGGGCGGAAAAAACAAATATGAAATGGATAAGGAAACGGGGCTTTTGTATCTTGACAGAGTTTTATATACTTCAACCCACTATCCTGCAAATTACGGATTCATTCCGAGAACCTATGCATCGGATAACGACCCGTTAGATGTGTTGGTTTTGTGTCAGGAAAGTATTGTGCCTATGACTTTGGTAAGATGCTATCCGATTGGTGTTGTAAATATGGTTGACAATGATATGGAGGACGAAAAAATTATTGCAATTCCTTTTAACGACCCGTCATTAACTTGTTATTCAGATATATCTCAATTGCCTGCACATAATTTTGATGAAATAAAGCATTTCTTCAAGGTTTATAAATCTTTAGAAGAAAAGGAAACTGTTGTAAGCGAGGTTATGGGCTGTGACAAAGCAAAAGAGATTATAAAAAATTGTATTGAAAGATATAAGGACACATTTTGTTAAAAAAACGGAGAAGTGAAAATTCGCTTCTCCGTTAATTTATTTTAATTATGCTTCAACTAATTGTTTTGTGTCAAGAGCAATCATCAATTCTTCGTTTGTTGGAATAACGAGAGTTTTAACTGTTGCATCGTTAGCGCTGATATCCAAAGCCTTACCTCTTTGTTTGTTAGCTTCTTCGTCAATCTTAATTCCCATAAATGATAATCCGTCAACAATTTCCTTGCGGCAGTAAGCATCGTTTTCGCCAACACCTGCTGTAAACACAACTGCGTCAACTCCGCCCATGCTAGCTGCATATGAACCGATTAGCTTTTTAACACTGTAGCAGAACATATCAAGAGCAAGTTGAGCTCTGTCGTTACCCTCTGATGCAGCTTTTGCAAGGTCTCTGAAGTCGCTTGATACGCCTGAAACTCCGAATACACCTGATTTTTTGTTCATAAGTGCATCAACCTCTTTAGCGCTCATTCCCTCATTTTCCATAATGAATGTAACAACAGCAGGGTCCATAAAGCCTGTTCTTGTTCCCATAACCACACCATCTAATGGAGTGAAGCCCATTGATGTATCAACACATTTTCCGCCATCAACTGCAGAAACAGATGAGCCATTTCCAAGGTGGCATGTGATAATCTTCAAATCTTCGATTGGTTTTCCTAACATCTTTGCAGCTTCTGCTGAAACAAAGCGGTGGCTTGTTCCGTGGAAACCAAACTTTCTTATCTTATATTTTTCATAGTATTCATATGGCAATGCATACATAAATGCTTTCTTTGGCATTGTCTGGTGGAAAGCTGTGTCAAATACTGCAATCTGTGGAACACCTGGCATCAACTTCTGGCAAGCCTCGATACCGATTAGGTTAGCAGGGTTGTGTAGTGGTGCCAATGGAGAACATTCCTGTAGTGCTTCCATAACCTTTTCGTCAATTATGCGTGAATCTGCAAAAATTTCGCTACCATGCACAACTCTGTGACCAACTGCATCAATTTCACTCATTGCAGAAATAACGCCACATTCAGCACATACAAGTGCATCAATAACCATAGAAATAGCATCTGAATGGTCTTTCATATCCTTTTTGAATTCTTTTTCGATGCCTTTTGCAACATTTTTGTGAGTAAGTTTTGAATCAGCAATGCCAATTCTTTCACACAAACCCTTTGCCATAACATTCATTGAATCCATATCAATCAACTGATATTTCAATGATGAACTTCCTGCGTTAATAACTAAAATTTTCATATTACATATTCCTTTCTTTAAAAATTAATGTTTATTTGATTTCAGGAGTGGAGAAATTGGATGCAGATTGCTATTTTGCAGACTTGGTGCCATACTTTTGTATTGCCCAAGGCAAAAAATAGTGATATGCGCCAATTTATACACTCATTATTATGCTTGTGCCTGAACACATGTTATAGCAACAACACCAACGATGTCGTCTGCTGAACAACCTCTTGAAAGGTCATTGATTGGCATTGCGATACCTTGAGTAACAGGACCGTATGCTTCTGCTTTAGCAAGTCTTTGAACTAGCTTATAACCGATATTTCCTGCATCAAGGTCAGGGAACACCAAAACATTTGCCTTACCTGCAACTGATGAACCAGGAGCTTTTGATTCGCCGATTGATGGAACAATAGCAGCATCAAGTTGTAATTCTCCGTCAACATTGAGGTTTGGATTATTTTCTTTACAAATTCTTGTTGCCTCAACAACCTTGTCAACATCTGCGTGCTTTGCGGATCCCTTTGTTGAGTGTGAAAGCATAGCAACATATGCCTCTTTTTCAGCCAACAATTCAAATGATTCTGCAGAACAAGCTGCAATTGCAGCCAACTTTTCAGGGTCAGGATTTTGTTCCAAACCACTGTCTGCGAAAATAAATGTTCCGTTTGCACCGTATTCACAATCAGGAACAACCATCAAGAAGAATGCAGATACTAACTTAACACCAGGCTTTGTTTTAATAATCTGTAAGCTTGGTCTTAAAGTATTTGCAGTTGAGTGACAAGCGCCTGAAACAACACCGTCAGCATCTCCTGCTTTAACCATCAAACAAGCATAGTACATATAGTCACCCAAAGCTATTTCCTTTGCTTCTTCATATGTCAAGCCTTTGGATTTTCTTAATTCAACGAAAAGGTTAAGATATTCTTCTGTCTTTTCATATGTATAAGGATTGATAATAGTTGCTTTTGAAACATCATAGCCTTTGCCATACTTTTCTACTTCTTCAGGAGTACCAATAATGATGATGTTTGCAATGTCCTCCTTCAAAACCTTTTCAGCAGCCTCATAAATTCTTGAGTCCATTGATTCAGGAAGTATAATTGTCTTTTTGTCAGCTCTTGCTCTTTCTTTAATTCTGTCAATAAATGTAGCCATTTTTCTTTTCTCCTTTGCTTACATAAAATATTACATATTAATTCAACATATATTATATACCAATAATTTCAAATTTACAAGTGTATTAACAAAAAAAATTCAATATATTGACATTAATTTCAATGTGGAATATAATAATTCAAAACCAATAAAGGAAGAGAAAAAATGATAAAAGCAGTAATATTTGATTTAGACGGAACAGTTTC
>JAZNGS010000200.1:0-4951 GCA_045576555.1 Clostridia bacterium
GTACAGGTTTCTTACGGCTACGGTCTTTTCACCGGCGGACTTGGTGCACACGGCGGTGCAGAAAAAATTGGTGCAACCGTTGTTCCTACCTCTTCTGGTAATACACAAAGACAAATTCAGACAATGATTGACTTTGGCTCAACACATCTTTGTTGCACACCATCATATGCGATGTACCTTGCAGAAGCAATTGAGGAAATGGGTGTAAAAGACCAGCTAAAACTAAAAGCAGGAATTTTTGGTGCAGAGCCTTGGACAGAAGATATGCGTCATATGATTGAAGAAAAGCTCGGCATAAAAGCATACGATGTTTATGGACTTTCAGAAATTATGGGTCCCGGTGTTTCTTACGAATGTGAATGTCAAAAGGGTATGCACATTAACGAGGATATGTTTATTGCAGAAATTATCGACCCTGACACAGGCGAGGTTTTGCCAGAAGGCTCAAAGGGTGAATTGGTGTTCACAACTTTGGCAAAGGAAGGTTTCCCTGTAATAAGATATAGAACAAGAGATATTTGCTCACTTATATATGAACCTTGTGAGTGCGGAAGAACATTTATCAGAATGAATAAGCCTACAGGCAGAAGTGACGATATGATGATTATAAGAGGTGTTAATGTATTCCCATCACAGATTGAGGAAGTTCTTTTAAAACTCGGTCATGATGTTACCCCAAACTATCAGATTGTAGTTGACAGAGTTAATAACACCGATACTTTAGAAGTTCAGGTTGAAATGAGTGAAGAATTATTCTCCGATGATGTCAAATCAGTTGAATCAGTTGAAAAGAATATCAAGGAGCAATTAAAGAGTATATTGGGACTTTCTGCAAAAGTTACTCTGGTTAGTCCTAAATCAATTGTGAGAAGTGAAGGTAAAGCAAAGAGAGTTATAGATAAGAGAAAGCTATAGGAGGGGAATAACGATGTTAATTAAACAAGTTTCAGTTTTTGTTGAAAACAAGCCTGCCGCTTTGGAAGAGGTTGTGCAGATTATAGGTTCAAATGACATTGATATTTATGCCTTGTCATTGGCAGACACAACAGATTTTGGTATTTTAAGACTTATTGTAAGTGACCCTGACAAAGCAAAAGAAGTTCTAAAAGCAAAAGGGTTAATTGTCAAGAGAACAGATGTTATTGCAATTGTTGTTGAGGATAAGCCGGGAGGCTTGGTGCACGCCCTTGATGTTATGAAAAAGAATGATATCAATATTGAGTATATTTACGCGTTCATAGGCAAAAATGAAAAGGGTGCAACCGTTGTTATGAAAGTCAACAATCCTGATGAGGCAATTAAACTCTTAAAGGATACTGATGTGGAAATTTTGACAAAACATGAATTATATAAATGATTTAAAAGGAGATATATAATGAAATTAGGTATAGTAGGATTGCCGAATGTCGGAAAATCAACATTATTTAATGCAATAACACAGGCAGGTGCGGAATCTGCCAATTATCCATTTTGCACAATCGAGCCGAATGTGGGAATTGTTGATGTTCCTGACGAGAGAATTGATGCGTTGGCAGATATGTATAATCCAAAGAAAATAACACACGCATATATTGAATTTGTTGATATTGCAGGACTTGTTAAGGGTGCATCAAAGGGTGAGGGGCTTGGAAACAAGTTCTTGTCACACATAAGAGAGGTTGACGCAATTGTCCATGTTGTGCGTTGTTTTGAGGACACTAACATAACTCATGTTGATGGTTCAGTTGACCCTACAAGAGATATTGAAACAATTAATCTTGAGCTTATTTTCTCCGATGTTGAAATATTGGAAAGAAGAATAGACAGAACAAAGAAGCTAATGAAGGGTGACAAGAGTCTTTCATCAGAGCTTGCACTTTTGGAAAGAGTTATGGAAGCGTTGGAAAACGGAAAGCCTGCAAGAAGTCTTGAGTATACACCTGAAGAAGAACTCATAATGAGAGAAATTGCTCTCATTTCAATGAAGCCTGTTTTATATGCTGCCAATGTTTCAGAAGACGATTTTTCAAAAGGAATTGAAAACAATCAATATGTTAAGCAGGTTGAAGAGATTGCAAAAAGTGAAAATTCAATCGTGATGCCTGTTTCTGCAAGAATTGAAGAAGAGGTTTCACAACTTGATGCTGAAGAAAAGGAGATGTTCTTAGAGGAACTTGGTATGAGTGAATCAGGACTTGACAGACTTATAAAGGCAAGCTATAAGCTATTGGGACTTATCAGCTACCTAACAGCAGGCGAGCCTGAAGTAAGAGCATGGACAATTACCAAAGGAACAAAAGCTCCGCAAGCTGCAGGAAAAATCCACTCCGATTTTGAAAGAGGATTTATTCGTGCAGAAGTTGTGGCATACGATGACCTTATGGAGTGCGGCTCTATGGTTGCAGCAAAGGAAAAGGGATTGGTTCGTTCAGAGGGCAAGGAATATGTCATGAAAGACGGAGATATTGTTTTATTTAGATTTAATGTGTGATTTCAATACCACTGTCACCGCTTTCGCAGATACAAAGGGTAGGAATAGTTCCTACCTTTTTTTGATATTCTTCTGATATCAGTTTAGCATATTTATCGACATCTTCATCTAAAACAAAGGCACAAATTCCAAAATGACTATACATAGGTACCAATGTTTTTGCAAGTCCTGTTTTTTCGGATATTTGATACATTTGAAATAGTTTGTCGGAGCTTTTTCCTAATGCACCAAGCAGTTCATAACCAGATTCCTTTAGTTGTTGTGACAGTGTGGGTGTGATTGTTCCGCTTGTTTTTAATTCATTTTTGATAATATCCGTTCTCTTACACTCATTAATAACATAATTTTTAAATTTGACATCATTTTCTTTTGAGTCAGAAATAATGTTTTTAATGTTAAATCCTTTATCATCAACAAGGGACAGAACCATTTTATAACCACTCAAATCAAAGGGGAGATATTCTAATCGATTGTTTTTTTCTTTACTGATGAGTACATTTTTTCTGCCATAGAGAGTTGCAGGCAAAAAGGAGTATAATTCCTCATCACTATCAATCAAGCACTTGATAGTTTCAATGTTTGGTAGTTTACCGTTATTCATAATTCCCAAGGCAGAGATTAATGCAGTGGCAGGTTTTTTAAATCTTTTATCGTCTATGCTATATTCAATCAGAATGTCTGCACCATCTAAACTTCCTCGCATCATAGCGCAAGATTTAAACATTGATTTAATAAGTTTGTCGCCCATAAAGTCTCTTAACTTTTCGCAGTCACACTCATATTGAGTATTCATATCCGAAAAAATTATATTAAATTTTTTTCTTTCATTTGTCTTTATGGCAATTTTTGTATCTATTGATAAGCTCAATCCGCCCATAGAATATCCGCTGTTTTCAAAGCCTGCCCCATATAAAATAATGTCACAACATGTTTTATAGCATTTAATTTTGCACTCATCTGTTTTATATATTTTAGTAAAGTTTTCCTTGATATTTATTTTAAAACACCTCTTTTTGAAAATTAATAATATTTTTTACATAAATAATAATATATATACAATAGTATACATATATTATTATAACTATTTCATCGTAAAGCATTGACAGAACGCAACATTTATGCTAGAATAAAGTAATGTTTGGCGTCCGTGAGTGTGCAGAAAGTACTAAATTTAAGGGGATGTTTAAAATGGCAGAGAATAAGGAAATCATATTGGCGTGTGACGCAGGAATGAAAAAGCTAACTGATGAGCTTGATTATTTGAAGACAGTCAGACGCCCTGAAATATCAGAAAAAATTAAAATTGCAAGAGGTTTTGGAGATTTGTCCGAAAATGCAGAATATGATGAGGCAAAGAAAGAGCAGGCAGAGGTTGAGGAAAGAATAATGGTTCTTGATGACATTGTGAAACACGCAAGGGTTATCAGAGAAAATGAAATTACTGCCGATACTGTTTGTCTTGGCTCAAAAGTAACTCTTTTGGACATTGAATTTGACGAGGAGCTTGAATATGACATTGTCAGCACTGTTGAATCTGACCCTGATAATGACAAGATTTCAGTTGAATCTCCTGTAGGAAAGTCATTACTTGGAAAGACAGTAGGGGAAACAATAAAAGTAACAACTCCAAACGATGTTATAGAATTTAAAATTCTTTCTATTTCAAGAATGTAATTAATCACCCGTTGCATATAATTGCAATGGGTGATTTTTTTGAAAAAAGCATTTATTATTTCAGGCGTATTTGTTTCAGGTCTTATTGGTGCAGGATTTGCATCGGGAAGTGAAATTCTTTTTTATTTCTCAAAATACTCAAAAATGGGTTTTTTTGGAATAATTTTGGCTATTTTAATTTTTTCAGCGGTGCAGTATATGGTGATAGTTCGCTCTAAAAGTTTGGATACCTATAGCATTGATGAGTATTTTGTCAAAATAATGAATAGACCCCTTGCTCTGATTAGTTCGTCAATTTCATATCTTTTTATGATTATTATTTTCTGTGCTATGCTTTCCGGTTCAGGAGAGCTTTTTCATTCGCTTTTTGGGATTAAAAAAATCTATGGTGTTCTCTTTATGCTCATTTCGACTTATCTTGTTGTTTCAAGGGGATATAAAGGATTTTTGTCGGCACAAACTTTTATGTCGGTTATAATAGTGGCTACAATACTTATATTTGGTGTGTATATGTTATTTTTCAGGGAACAAAGTGTGAGTGTTTTTAAATCCAATATAGATTGGGGAACATCTGCAATAAGTTATGCGGGCTATAATCTCTTGACTGCAATAGCGGTTCTTTGCATACTCGCAAAAAATTCGGATATAAAATCAACAAAAATATCATCTGTCATAACTTTTTTGGTGTTATTACCTATTTTAATTATTTTATGGTACATAATTTGTATTTATAATGGAATGATAGATTTAGGACCAATGCCTCTTTTGACAATAGCTATGAGACAATCTGCATTTATGGGATATTTT
>JAZNGS010000201.1:0-4163 GCA_045576555.1 Clostridia bacterium
AATGACAGTGCCTGAAGTCATTTTAAATTTATTGGAGGGTTTTGCCCAGAACGGAATTATATTTATACTCACATTGCTTTTTGCAATTCCTTTGGGACTTGTTATCACATTTGGCTCAATGTCAAAGTGGGCACCACTAAAATTTCTGCATAATTTTTATGATAACTCTGAAAAAGGGATTGCATACTCAATCTTAAATTTTATAGCAGATTTTAAACCTGTTCAAGCATTAACAAGAACTTTTGTGTGGATTATAAGAGGAACTCCTCTGATGCTTCAGTTATTTATATTTTTATATGCACCTGGACTTCTTTTCGGTATGCCAAACCGAGATAGAATTACTGCTGCTTTGATTGCCTTTGTAATTAATTATGCCGCATATTTTTCAGAAATTTATAGAGCAGGAATTGAGAATATTGCAAAGGGACAATATGAAGCAGGTCAGGTTCTGGGAATGACTAAAGCTCAGGTCTTCTTTAAAGTTGTATTATTTCAGGTTATAAAAAATATCACACCGCCAATGAGTAATGAGGTTATTACTCTTGTAAAGGATACCTCTTTGGTAAGAGTCATCGGCGTTACCGAAATTATTATGCATGCCGAAAGATTTACAAAAGCAGGAATTATATGGCCGTTATTCTCAACCGGAATCTATTTCTTGTTGTTCAATGGAATTCTCACCATTTTGCTTGGTAAACTTGAAAAGAAAATGAACTACTACCACAACTGATATTTGAAAGGAAGAATATTATGTCTATTTTAAAGATAGAAAATCTAAAAAAGAGCTTTGGTAAGACAGAGGTCTTAAAGGATATAAGCTTTGATATGCAAGAGGGCGAGGTTATAGCGATTCTTGGTTCTTCAGGCAGTGGAAAAACAACTTTATTGCGATGCGTGAACTTCCTGGAAAAGGCTGACGAGGGAAGAATTTATGTTGACGACAAATTAATATATGATGCAAATTCCTCACAAAAAATGTCTCCAAAAAAGCAACGAGAAAATCAACTCAATTTTGGTCTTGTATTCCAATCCTTTAACTTGTTTCCGCAGTATAATGTGTTTGAGAATGTGACTCTTGCACCAAAACTATTGGCAAAAGAAGAAAAAAATACAGAGAAATATTCCCAAATTGATGAAAAAGCAAAGGATATTCTTGCAAGAGTCGGATTATCTGAAAAACTTAACAGCTATCCTTGCGAGTTGTCGGGTGGTCAGCAACAGCGAGTTTCTATTGCAAGAGCATTGATGCTTGACCCAAAAGTCTTGTTCTTTGACGAGCCGACATCTGCTCTTGATCCTGAACTAACAGGCGAAATTCTAAAGGTTATAAAGTCATTGGCAGCAAAAAACACAACTATGATTATCGTTACTCACGAAATAGAGTTTGCAAAAAATGTTGCCGACAGAATTATTTTTATGGACGACGGAGTGATTGCCGAGGACGGAACACCCCAAGAGGTAATTGACAATCCAAAGAACGAAAGAACAAGGCTTTTCCTTCAAAAATTCAACGAACTCAAGTAATAAATTTTATAAAATCGAATACAATATATCATATTATTGATTGAATTAGGGTGATAATATGGGATATTGTTATTCAAATCTTTTAAAGGATTGCAACAAGTTAAAAAATAACTACCCTTTTGCTGATTTGTTTTCTATCGGCGAGAGTGTTATGGAGAAAAAGATATTTTGCATCAAAGTGGGAACAGGAAACAAAAAACTTTTTATTAATGGTTCGCATCATGGATTGGAATATCTGACATCTTCGTTCATTATGAAATTTTTAGATAATTTATGCAATGCCTATTACAACAAAAAAAATATGCTCTCATATAATATTTGTGAGCTGTTGGAAAATGTCAGCCTTTATGCAGTTCCTATGGTAAATCCTGACGGAGTTGATATTGCAATAAATGGTATTGACATAACCAACCCATACCATAGGAAACTAATCAGTCTGGTTGGAATACATAGCTTTAACAAAGTATGGCAGGCAAATGTAAATGGTGTTGATATAAACCACAACTATGATGCAAATTGGATGAGCGTAGAAGCACATCCCGCTCCATCAAAATATGCAGGACCATACTCCGAAAGTGAGCCTGAAACAAAGGCAATTGTTGATTTTGTGCGTAGCGAAATGTTTGATATGCTCATTGCTTTTCATTCTCAAGGCGGAGAAATATATTATGATTTTGATGGCTCAATTTCTAAAAATTCTCTTGAAATTGCAAATCATTTGGCAAGTGCATCAGGCTACACTGTTTCAATTCCGACAGGCTCTGCGTCATTCGGAGGGTGCAAGGACTGGTTTATAAGCGAATTTGGAAAAGCTGGTTTCACCATTGAAATTGGCCATGGGAAAAACCCTCTGCCTGATGAAATGCTTGATAAAATCTATGAAGAAAATGCAAAAATCGTACTTTGTGCTATGAATGATATAATAGAAATGAAAGGATAAAATATGATTACAGTTCCACAACCGACAAATGTATTTAATATTTTTCTTGAGCTTACAAAAATCCCAAGAGGCTCTGGAAACACAAAAGCTGTCAGCGACTACTGTGTGAACTTTGCCAAAAAGAACGGCCTATGGTGCAGACAGGACAGCGCAAACAATGTTATTATTAAAAAAGATGCGTCAAGTGGATATGAGAATTATGCTCCTGTAATTATACAGGGGCATCTTGATATGGTCTGCGAAAAGACATCGGATTGTGACATTAACTTTGAAACGGACGCATTGGAAATTGAAACAGATGGTGAATATATTTATGCTAAAAACACAACCTTGGGCGGTGACAATGGAATTGCAGTTGCATATGCTCTGGCAATTCTTGAAGCAAATGATATACAACACCCTCCGCTTGAAGTGGTTTTGACCTCCGATGAGGAAACAGGAATGGATGGTGCAATTGCTCTTGATTGCTCCGATTTAAATGCAAAGATGCTTTTGAACATAGACTCGGAACAAGAGGGAATTTTCACAGTTAGCTGTGCAGGCGGAATAAATGTGACAGGCGAACTGCCCCTTTTATTCAAAAAGGAAACTGCAAGCGGTGTCAATATCAAAATATGCGGACTAAAAGGCGGACATTCAGGCGTTGAAATTGATAAAAAAAGAGCAAATGCAAATATTATTGCAGGAAGACTTTTATCAAAATTGTGTGAAAAATCTCAAGCAAGACTCTCATCAATCAATGGCGGATTAAAAGGAAATGCTATCCCTGCTGAATGTAATATGGTTTTGGCACTTGATTATAACGAAGATAACAAAAAAATCATCTCCGAGTTTTTAGAACAAGTCAAGGAAGAATACAAAATTTCCGACAGCAAAATAGATATTTTGGTTGAATGTTTTGAAACAAAAGAATTAATGCTCTCATCATATGATGAAACAAAAAATATTGCTTCACTTCTTTGTAATATGCCTGACGGAATAAAAAGTATGAGCCAGGATATTGAGGGTTTGGTTAAAACCTCATCAAATCTCGGAATTTTGAGAACCGATGATAAAGGATTAACTTTTTTATCTTCTGTCAGAAGCAGTGACGAATCTGAAAAAGAAGAATACAGCAACGAAATTTTAAATCACATAATAGCTCACAAAGGAATTGCCAAAAAGAGCGACGAATATCCTGCCTGGGAATACCTTGCAAATTCACCTTTAAGAGATGTTATGTGCGAGGTTTATGAGAAAATGTATCATAAAAAGCCTGTGACAGAGGCAATTCACGCAGGGCTTGAATGTGGTATCTTCTGTGGAAAAATCAAAGGACTTGACTGTGTTTCATTCGGTCCTGATATGTTTGATATTCATACCCCAAAGGAAAGACTTAATATCAAATCAGTTGAAAGAACATGGGAATTTTTAAAAAATATTTTAAAAGAATTAAAAATTTAAAAAAACAGGAATTTGCTCAAAAAAGCAAATTCCTGTTTCTTTATTCAGTAATATAAATTCTTGTATAAAGCGGAATATTATCCCACAAATATTGAATATCATCAGGATGCATACGAATACAACCAAGCGAAATTTTCATGCCCAGTCTTCCGTCATAAAATGTTCCGTCATATTTGACTAAAGTTGAATGCATCGCATATCCGCCATAAAATCTCATAACAGGACCGCAATAATAATTTGGATATGACCATCTTTT
>JAZNGS010000202.1:0-3573 GCA_045576555.1 Clostridia bacterium
AACATAAAATGCCTGTCGAGGCGGAAATCGCAGATGACAAAACATATTTGAGCGCAAGATTTATCTGTGAAACTATGGGTGCTACGGTATCCTGGGACGAAAAAACTCACACAGTCTATGTGAAAAAGGATGACATAACAATAAAAGATGAGGATAAAGAAACCTCCTACACTGCAGAAGACCTTGAATGGCTCGCAAAAATAGTACATGCAGAAGCGCAGGGTGAAATTCATAAAGGCAAAGTTGCAGTTGCCAATGTTGTTTTGAACAGAACACAAAGCAAGGATTTTCCAAATAGCATTTATGATGTCGTGTTTGACAAAAAATATGGTGTTCAGTTTACTCCAACCATAAACGGAGCAATATACAATACTCCGTCAAAGGAAAGCTACACAGCCGCAAAACAAGCTCTTCATGGCAACAATGTCATAGGCGACTGCTTATATTTCCTCAATCCAAAAAAAGCATCAAGTCTTTGGATAATCAATAACAGAAAATTCTATACAAGTATTGGAAATCACGATTTTTATTTATAAAATAAAGAGGCTCATAAAGCCTCTTTTTTTCATATATGATATTTCCCCTGATTTTTATAAAGAGATATATTCCCTGATGATAAATAGCTCATCAAACAAGCTATAACAAAGAATATTAATCCGTTTCCACCAAAAATCTCCAATGCCATAATAACAGATGCAATCGGACAGTTTATAACTCCGCAAAACACTGCCACAAAACCGATGCAAGCACCCAATTCTGATGGCATATTTAATAGAGGTGCGACCGCACAGCCAAAGGTTGAGCCGATAAAGAATGCAGGAACAATCTCCCCACCCCTGAAACCACAGCTCACTGTTATCACTGTAAAAATAATTTTTAGTATGAACGCATATGGGATTGCTTGTCCACCAATAGCCCTTGAGATTATATCCATACCTGCTCCGCTATAATCATAGCTATTTAATAAAACTGTTAAGAGTGCAATCAGCGTTCCTCCTACTATTGCACGAATATACATACTGGGAATAAATCTTCCAACAAAATGCTCTGACTTGTGTATCAGTAAACAAAATATATATGCGACCAATCCGCAAAGTGCTGAAAACAAAAGTATTTTAAGGAGTATGAACAAATCAATTTCAGGAAACAAAACACTAAATCTTATTGGCGCTACTCCCAGAATTTTTGCCGTTTGCCTTGCAACAAGACTTGCAATTAAACAAGGTATAATCTCATAATAATTTCTAAAGCCAACCCTTGCAACCTCAAACGAGAATATTGAAGCTGCAACAGGTGTTCCGAAAAGTGCCGAAAATACTGCACTCATTCCTGCCATAACTGCAAGATGCATTTGGTCTTTATCAATTTTCAAGGCCTTTGAAATATTATAGCCTATACTTCCTCCAATTTGAAGTGCCGCACCTTCTCTTCCTGCCGAGCCTCCAAAAAGATGAGTTATGACAGTGCTTGAAAAAATAAGCGGCATCATTCTGAAAGGAACATCAACTTCTGATTTCACTGCTCTTATAACCCTGTTAGTATCCATTCCCTTTTCAGCCTTGCATTTAATATACATAAATGCAATAATAATGCCACCTATCGGCAACAAATAAACTAACCATGAGTTCTCCTGTCTTAACTCGGTGACAATATCAACACTTATATGAAATGCCGTTCCAACTATCCCACCAACAAGTCCGATAAAAACCGAAATTATCAGCCATTTAATAATAGACCTTATCTTTCTTTTATCCAATTTCATTACTGCCCATATCCCCTTTTATATGTATGTTCTTAATATCATACTATTTCCCTTTATTGTGATTTGTCAACTTCATATATCTTTTCTTTATCAGCAGTAATTTTTTAGTAGTAAAAATTAGCTTTTTCAAAATGTAGTGGTCGTGGTTTTTTGTTATCATCTATGCGGTCGTAATCATAGACCCTGTATGTTATGCCGAAATTACGATGAATTTCTGCAATATTCAATCCCTTTCCATAAGGTGTTCCTGCAGAAATAAAGAAGCAATCACTCAATATGTCGGGCTTATTGCCATAGCTATATTTGCAAAAAGTCACTATTGTTCCTAAAAGAATTATGTGACGTTTCAAAGTTATCCTTAACATCCTGATATGTAGCATTTACATAATGATAGTCGGGATACTCCTGCTTTGCATGGAAGGCAAGACGGAGCCAGTCCTTGTTTGCCTGAAATTCATCCTTGTAGGTATCGGGCATTTCAGAAAGAGTAAATTCGTCATTGCCGTAGAAAAAGTCTGTTCTGTAAAAAAGATTGAGCTGTACGGTAAGTCCGTTGTCATCGTGGGCTCTCTTGAGCATCTTCATATAGGCATTATCAAAAATTGACTTTGGATTTTGTCTTGCAATGTCACGCAACACCCAGATAACATCATCAATAAAGAAGTAACTTATTTTTTCCATTTTATACATCCTACTAAATTTAAAATTATAAATTTTAGAGAACTTTTCTATAAATATACATCCTTCGTAGTACTTATATCATGATCCACAAAAATTGTCCATATAAAAAAACCATAAAATAATGTAAAAAATCCATTTTTTTATTGAATGAGACTGTTTTTTCTTTTATTTTTACACATTAATGATATACATAAAAACCTTTACCAAATATTTTTTGAGACTCGGACGCAACAATAAAAGCATCTTTATCAACCGACATAACTTTTCTCTGGAATTCAGGCATTTCATTTTCTTTCATCGCACATACAAGCATATGTTTTTCCTCCATCGTGTATGCACCGACAGCATCAATTATTGTGACTCCTCTCCCACATTCAGCAATAAGTGTTTTTGCTAATTTTTCCCCATCATTGCTTATTACAAAAACAAGCTTTGAAACATTCAATCTATGAACCAGAACATCAATTGCAGTTGTTGAAATATATAATGACAAAATTCCATAAAGCGATAAATCAATTTCCCCAAAAACCATAAACGAAAATGCAATTATAATCAAATCTATTATCATTAATATTTTTCCGATTTGTATATGTGGATATGTGCATTGAATAATTCTTCCCAAAATATCAGTTCCGCCTGTTGAGGCATCAGAAATCAAAGTCAAACCAATTCCAAGTCCATATATAACTCCACCGAACAGGGACGCTAAAATAACATCATTTGTAATGGGCGGAAATTTTGAGAATATGTCAATTAAAATTGACATTAATCCAGAACACAAAATTGTTCTTACTATAAATCCTTTGGAAAGCTTTTTTAGTCCGGTTATAAGAAAAATTACATTTATTAAAAAATAGCTAAAACCTGCAGGGATTTTGAAAAGATAATACAAAACTGTTGATATTCCTGAAACTCCTCCCCCAACAATTTTATTTGGAATACAAAACATTCCTATTCCGAATGAAACCAATATTACTCCCAAAAATATAATAAGATGAGATTTGATTTTTTCCATACATAATGACTCCCTTTTTTGCTTGACTTGCTTAAAAATATAAAAAACTTTTACCTTTTTTTATGCAATTTGATTTTTTTTAAGAAATTTATAAATTAAAGTTGTTTTTTTGTTT
>JAZNGS010000203.1:0-4355 GCA_045576555.1 Clostridia bacterium
CACTGTTTCACCAAACACAAGTTTTGTTTCAGGTCTGAATGCAGCTTCCAATTCCTCATCGGTGCAATCAGGGGACACAAAAGTAACATCAATTCCCATACGCTTTAAGGTAACATTAAATAGGTTAAATGTTCCGCCATATATGGATGCAAGAGAAACAAAATGGTCACCTGCACTGCAAAGATTAAATACTGCAAAAAAGTTTGCTGCCATTCCTGATGAGGTTAGCATTGCGGCAGTTCCGCCTTCTAATTCGCAAATTTTTGCAGCAACTATATCAGTTGTTGGATTTTGAAGACGGGAATAGAAATATCCGCTTGCCTCAAGGTCAAAAAGTTTTGCCATATCGTCACTTGAATCATATTTGAATGTTGTGCTTTGAATGATAGGAACCTGTCTTGGTTCTCCATTTCCGGGACGATATCCTCCTTGTACACATTTTGTTCCTATTTGCTTATTTTTCATTATAAAAACTTCCTTTCTGAAACCTAAAATTCACAATCTAAAAAGAATAAGTAAATTGTAGCATTTTCAAAGATTTTTGTCAAGTATTTTTCATTCGTCATCAGTATTCATTTGTGGTATAAAACTTTTCGCAAAATGGCTCCTGCCTTTAATATAGAGAATACCTAGTGCTGAAAAGGACAGAGCTCCGATACAGTTGACAATCAAGTCGTGCATTGTATCGTGGAGACCTATATCGAGATAGCCTCCATCAATACCCGTTTTAGTAACAACACCATTGAGATTTCCCTCAATAATTGTTTTTGATATGTCAGATATTATGACAGCATCATTGGCTATTTGGGAATTAAGTGTCACGCTTGATATTCCTTGCATAACCATATCTTTTTGCATATCGGTAAGTGTGATAATATCCATTCCATACTCAAAAAATTCCCATAAAACACCTATTGTCATAGAAAAACAAAAGGAAACAAAAGCAACAAATATTGGAGACATATTAAAATGAAGCTTTGGCGAATTATTTAAAATATCAATCATAGAAAAGCCGATTGCCGCCATAATAAAACCATTCAATGTGTGGAGAATGCTGTCCCAATATGGAACGCGCAGATAATATTCTCCGATTTCACCCATAATTTCTGCAGCAAATATGAATAAGATAATGAGTGATTCTAAAACAGTCGGAAGTTTAATATTAAATTTTCTGTCAACAATGGTGGGAATAAGAAATAAGATAAGTGTAAGGATACACATAAACACATTATTATAATCGCCACTAAAAAAACTATAAATCATAATGGCTATAACGAATAAATATAATGTGATATACAAGAATATATTTCTTTTTCTCATTGTTATTCCTCCTTAATAATGTAGTAGTATATCAAATTAGTAAAAAAAGATAATACTATTTTATGTTTTAAATATTATTATGTCAAGAAAATGGGTGAAAGTTTGAAATTTGTTAACATAATCTCATAATAAAAATAAATATGAAAATATTTTCAAATTTTTTATTAAAAAAGTATTGACAAATCAAAATTGATGTGCTATAATCATTTTCGTTGTCACGCTGAATTGACTATTTGGGAGTTTAGCTCAGCTGGGAGAGCGTCTGCCTTACAAGCAGGATGTCACAGGTTCGAGCCCTGTAACTCCCACCAATTCAATTTAGTGTGTAATACGGTCCGGTAGTTCAGCTGGTTAGAACGCTAGCCTGTCACGCTAGAGGTCGTGGGTTCGAACCCCATCCGGATCGCCAACTTTCTTTTTAGAAAGTTAAGATGCCTTTGTAGCTCAGTCGGTAGACGAAGGGACTGAAAATCCCTGTGTCGGCGGTTCGATTCCACCCGAAGGCACCAATATGCGGGAGTGGCTCAGTGGTAGAGCGTCACCTTGCCAAGGTGAACGTCGCGAGTTCGAATCTCGTCTTCCGCTCCAAACACAAAAGACGCTAAAAAAAGCGTCTTTTGTAATATGGCGCCATGGCCAAGTGGTAAGGCAAAGGTCTGCAAAACCTCTATTCCCCGGTTCAAATCCGGGTGGCGCCTCCAAAACAAAGAAGACATCCAATCGGATGTCTTCTTTCATTTTATAGTATTTCAAAATCAACCAAACCATCTTTATATATAACATTTAATTCTCCGTTTATCAATGGTTTTGCATAGTCTATAAATTTTTGAGTGACAAACATCTTGTCATCTGAAATCATATCGTCAGGGATTTTTTTCTCGACATTAGCAATCACATTAACATCATAGAACTTAACTTCGCAGTTATATGGATTTTCGGATGTTCTTTCAAATCCTGCCATAAAACCGGTGTTTCCCAAGAGTGCATGATTTGTACCCTCATATCCTGCGTTAAAAGCCTCTTCGTAGTCACATAGTGAAATACTTTCGGCAAAACATCTTTGCAAAGTGCTGAATTCAATGCATCTTGTCTTAATATTAAGATTTTTCTTGATAATACTTTCGATTATTTTGCCAACACCGCCAAGGGCTGCGTGATTAAACCCATCACCCATAAGGTCGGAGGATGTTTCGCCTATGTATTTTCCGTCCTTGTTTTTTATACCCTCGGAAACCGCAATTATGGTCATATCTTTTTTGCTCATAACTTTTTTTATCTTTTCGATAAATTTCTCGGTATCAAAAATTGTTTCAGGTAACAAGATTATATCAACAGGTTGTATTTTTTCACAATTTGCCAATGCAGCAGCGGCTGTTAACCAACCTGCATTTCTGCCCATAATTTCAGTTATAATTATTGATTTCATTTTATACACATTTGTATCCATTGCAAGTTGTCTGATTGAGTTTGAAATAAATTTTGCTGCAGAGCCGAAACCTGGTGTGTGGTCAGTTAAAGCTAGGTCATTATCAATTGTTTTTGGTATTCCTGCAACGATTATATCATATCCAATTTTTTTTGCATATGCAGATACTTTTTTGACGGTATCCATTGAATCATTACCGCCTATATATAGGAAATAACCTATGTTATATTTTTCAAATAATAAAAATAAGGTTTTGTAAAAATCTTCATCATCTTCAGGAAGTTTTTTTCTACAAGAGCCAAGATATGAGGAGGGAGTTTGTCTTAAAAGTTTTAATTTGAATTCATCATTAAATCGTTCTAATGATACAATATCCTCATTCATAAAGCCTTCAATTCCGTTAACCATTCCATAAACTTTGTCAATTTTATCCGATTGTAAAGCTCTTTTTATAACTCCTGCAAGTGAAGAGTTTATCGCGGAGGTTGGACCTCCTGATTGTCCGACAATAAGATTTTTCATATATATTTTCCTTTCATTTGTTAATAATATCTTTTATAACTTCTCCTGCAATCATAAGTCCTGCAACCGACGGAACAAATGATACACTACCGGGAGTCTGACGCTTTGTTGAGGTATCGTCAGAAAATAATGGTGCGATTGGTTTTTCGCTTGACCATAGCACTTTAAGAGAATAAACTCCTCTTTCTTTTAATTCTTTTCTCATAACTCTTGCCAATGGACATGTATGAGTTTTTGAAATATCGGAAATACTGAATAGGGAAGGGTCAAGCTTGTTGCCTGTACCCATAGAACTTATAATGTCAACATTGTTTTTATTGCACTCATTAATCAAGTGTATTTTAGATGAAACAGTGTCAATTGCATCAACAACATAATCGTATTCTCTAATATTTATTTGATTTGAATTATCAGGCGTATAAAACATATTAATGGAATTAACTGTTGAATCGGGATTGATATCTAGTATCCTTTCTTTCATCACATCAACCTTATATTTGCCGATGGTTGAATGAAGTGCGACAAGTTGTCTGTTAATATTTGATTTTGAAACAGTGTCGTTGTCTATAAGTGTAATATTGCCAACTGCACATCTTGCCAAAGCTTCGCAGACATACGAGCCGACCCCGCCAACACCGAAAACTGCAACAGATGAAGTTTTAAGCTTTTCTAAAGATGATTTGCCAACGAGCATTTCAAATCGTTCAAATTCTGACATACACCTTCTCCTTTCAAAACTATCTAAACCATTATATATGTTAATTTATTTTTTGTCAACATATACAAAATGATGTAGATATATGAGCTTTAAAAAAAATAAAAAAAATTTAAAAAAAGTATTGACAAGACTGTTTAAATTTGCTATAATTGTCAAGGTCAGTCGGTGAGACCACGATTGATATTGATTATGCGGGTGTAGTTCAATGGTAGAATCCCAGCCTTCCAAGCTGGTCGTGTGGGTTCGATTCCCATCACCCGCTCCAATACGCACCTGTAGCTCAGTTGGATAGAGCAACTGCCTTCTAAGCAGTGGGCCAGGAGTTCGAATCTCTTCAGGTGCGCCATTTTTTTATTTGGTGGGTATAGT
>JAZNGS010000204.1:0-5322 GCA_045576555.1 Clostridia bacterium
TCCCAAGGAGATCGTCACAGACAGCAAAACGATCGACAAGCAATGCGAGACGATCGAAAAAGTTCATCAAATGGGTGCGGAGGTGCTTCTCTCCTGCCATCCAGGTATACCTATGAACGCCGAACAGGTGGTGGAGCTCGCACTGTTTATGGAGAAAAGAGATCCCGATATTATAAAGATAGTTACCGTTGCAAATAACGACGAGGAAATGATAGAAAGCTTTAAGGCAATGACAGTGCTGAAGCGTGAGCTGAAAACTCCCGTGAGCTACCACGCCGCAGGCAAAGCCGGTGCACTGTCAAGGATAGTAAACCCGATACTCGGAGGACAGATAATATTCTGTGTTGACAGATTTTCCGAAAGCAGTACAATGGAACAGCTTGATTTAAAAACAGTTAAAGCTGTGATTGATAATATGAAAAAGATATAGTGAGGTGCGATATGTTAAATAAACAAATTTTTTTTACAGATATTCATAAGGCGGAGCTTTTAGAAAATGAGGTTGGCAAGGTAAAAGAAAACGAAGTGCTTGCGAAAATGGAATATACAGTTGTGAGTGGTGGCACGGAAAGAGCCTGTATTTTGGGAATGAATAACACTTTGCAAAAATTTCCTGTGTCTTTGGGCTATTGCGGTGTGGGATATGTAGAAGAAGTTGGTAAGGATGTAAAAAAAGTGTCTGTAGGCGACAGAGTTTTGGTTTATCACGGCTGCCATTCAAAGTATAATATCCGCACCGAAGATGAGATAACAAAGGTCGAAAACGATACCGTTTCGTCTCTTGAAGCGGCATTTGTTATTATCGCATCAATGGGACTTGGCGGCGTAAGAAAGCTTGAAATTGAGCTTGGCGAGTCTGCTATGGTAATGGGACAAGGGCTACTTGGAATTTTTGCAACGCAGTTTTTAAGACTTTCAGGTGCAAATCCTGTAATTGCAGTAGACCTTAATCCACAAAGACGTGAGCTTGCATTAAAGCTTGGCGCCGACTATGCTTTTGATCCGTCAGACAAAGATTTTGTGGAAAAAGTAAAAGAAGTTACAAAGGGTAAAGGTGTAAACGGCTGTGTTGAAGTAACAGGCATCGCTCAGGCAATGAATCAGGCACTCGAATGTGCCTCATGGATGGGCAGAATTTCACTTCTCGGTTGCACAAGAGTTTCGGACAGTGCAGTTGACTACTATCAGCAGGTGCATCGTCCCGGCGTAAAGCTTATTGGTGCACACAATTTTGTCCGCCCAAAAGTTGAGTCATATCCGCATTACTGGACACATCACGACGATTGTAATGCAATCATTGATATGATAGCGACAAAGCGAATTCAGGTAGAACCGATTGTTTCCCGAATTGAATCACCCGTGAATGCATCGCAAATTTACAATGAGCTTTGCGATGACAAAAATTTCCCTATGGGGACAGTGTTTGATTGGAGAGAAATGTAATGAAAAAAATAAAAATCGGACAAATCGGCATAGGACATAATCACGGCGAGGGCAAAATGCTTGCTGTACAAAAATTCCCTGAACTTTTTGAGGTTATAGGCTATGCTGAGGAAAACGAAGAATGGGTAGAAAAGCGTAGTAATCTTCCTTGCTATAAGGATTTACCAAGGTTAAGTGTTGAAGAAATCATTGAAAAGTCAGATGCTATTTTGGTTGAATGTGATGTCTGGAATTTAACAAAAGTTGCCAAGATGTGTGTCGAAGCAGGAAAACACGTTCATATTGATAAGCCTGCAAGCGGAACATTGGCTGAATTTGAAGAGCTTTTAAATATTGCTAAAGAAAAAAACCTTACTGTTCAAATGGGATATATGTACCGTTATAATTTTGCAATTCAAAAGCTTATGGATATGATAAATTCGGGAGAACTTGGTGAAATTTATCAGATAGACGCAGAAATGAGTACATATCATTCCAAGGAATACCGAGAATGGCTGAAAAAATTTAAGGGCGGTTCTATGTATATTTTCGGCTCGCACCTTATTGATTTGGTTGTAAGCATTTTAGGCAAACCGGAAAAAGTTTATCCTTTTATCAAGCAAACTGGATTTGAAGGTGTTTATTCGGATGATAACAACTTTGCTGTTTTGGAGTATGACAAAGCAATTGCAAGAATCACCAATCTTTCCGTAGAAGTAAATGGTTGGGGAATGAGAAGATTTGCTGTTATGGGAAGTAAAGGTACTGTTGAGATAAAACCGATTGAGCTTAATGTGGAAATGACAAAATCTACAACGGATATTGCTTCAAATGCTTATCAGGATATGAAGGAAAAAATCGATATAAAAGATGTTCCTACCCTTTCACGATATGATGAAATGATGAAGGATTTTTATAAATCCGTTATAGGCGAAAAAGAAAATCCGTATTCCTATGAGCACGAACTGGCGGTTCAAAAAACTCTATGCAGAGTTGTAGGAGAAAACTGATATGTCAAAGATACTTATAAAAAACGGTAAGGTTTGGGACGGGGAAAGATTTTATTTTGCCGATATTTTAACCGAAAATGAAAAGATAGCTAAAATTGCAGATAAAATATGCGAAACTGCCGAATTTGAATATGATGCAAGCGGCAAAATCGTGTCGGCAGGACTTGTTGATGCTCATGTTCATATGAGGGGTATCAATAAAGAATTTGGAATACACGCTGAGCTGAGCAGCATCCCTTTTGGCGTAACAGCTGCCGCTGATGCATGCGGTGCTTATGGAGACAAAGCCTTGCTTGACACATTTTTGCTTAAAAATGTTATATTTGTGCCCGCTGAATTACGCAACAATAAAGCTTATTTTGATTCTGCGGAGAAAATGCTCGGAAAGTACAAAGAAAAGGCAATTGGAATAAAGGTTTATTTTGATACACAGATATCCGAAGTAAAAGATATTAAGCCACTTTGCGAAGTGGTGGAATTTGCAGAAGCAAATAATCTTATTGTTATGGTTCATTCTTCAAATTCTCCAGTTTCCATGGCGGAGCTTTTGGGTGTATTAAGGAAAGGCGATATATTAACTCATGCATATCACGGTGGAACTAATAATGTCAGTGAAGACGGATTTAAATGTATTAAAACAGCGAAAAAGCGTGGAGTTATTATTGATGCAGGCTTAGCCGGTTATGTTCACACGGATTTCAAGGTGTTTGAAAATGCCATCAGCTGTGGTGCAGTGCCCGATGTTATAAGCACGGATATAACAAGATTTAGTGCATATAAAAGGGGTGGCAGATACGGGATGACTATGTGCATGAGTATAGCAAAACACCTCGGAATGAGCGAGGAAGATATATTTCGTGCAGTAACATCGGCACCTGCAAAAGCTCTTGGAAAAGAAAATGAATGGGGACATTTAAGGGTTGGCAGATGTGCAGACCTTGCAGTATTTGACTATACAAATGAGGGCTTTGGTCTGACCGATAAAGCAGGAAATCACATTGAAAGTGAAAACGGATATAGATGTGTTTTGGCGGTTGCTGACGGTGAATTAGTATATAGAAATTAAGGAGGAAATACAAACTATGAATAAAGTAGCATTTATTACAGGAGCAGGAGGATACATCGGCGGTGAAACTGCAGTTACTCTTGCAAAACAAGGAATTAAAATTGCAGTATGTGATATAAATACTGAAACTGTTGAAAAAACAGTTAAAAGAATTACGGAAATCGGTGGAACTGCAAAAGGCTATGTTTTTGATGTAACAGACTCGCAAAGTGTCGATGACACAGTTGATAAGATTGTAAATGATTTCGGAAGGCTTGACATTATGGTACACATTGCAGGTGGAAGTGCGAGAATTGCAGGCAAGGACGCCAAATATGCTCCGCTTGTTGAACAGGAGGACTATGTTATTGACAAGGTGCTGAAAATAAATTTGTATGGTGCATTTTGGGCATCAAGAGCTGCAGCGAGGGTTATGATAAAACAGGGTGAAGGCGGAAAAATAATAAACTTCTCATCTGCAGTAGGTCTTAACGGACTTGCAACCTGCTGTGATTATGCAGCATCAAAGGGCGGAGTAATATCTCTTACCAAAGCGCTTGCGAAAGAGCTTGGTCCGCATAAAATAAATGTCAATTCAGTAGCACCCGGTGTTGTATGCCGTCCCGAGGTTGATACAACTACTGAATATGGAAAACACTATGCTTATGAAACAAATGTATTTGGTGAAAAATGTACCGCGGAGGATATTGCAAATCTTGTTTGTTTTTTGGCATCTGACAAAGCACGCTTTATAACTGGACAAACTTATGTTTGCGATGGCGGAAGAACATTGTCTATGAAAGGAACTGATTGATATGAAAACAATGGTTGTAAAAGATGAAAAGTTGGTATTAACAGATGTGGAAATGCCAAATGTAAATGACGATGAAATACGCATAAAAATTGAGGCGATTGGTATAAATCGTGCTGACCTTTTGCAAAAGAAAGGAACATATCCATCACCAAAAGGTTGGCCAGAGTGGCCCGGTCTTGAAGTGTCAGGCACTGTTGATGCTATGGGAGAGGTTGCAAAACAAAAAGGAAGATTTAAAATTGGTGATTCTGTGTGTGCACTTTTAGGCGGAGGCGGTTATGCACAGTATGTTTGTGCACCGGAAGGAATGGTTATGCCAATGCCGAAAAACTTAAGTTTTGAACAAGCAGCAACTCTGCCTGAGGCATATGCAACTTCATATTTGAATTTGTTTTGGGAAGGACACTTAAATGAGGGGAATACCGCTTTTATTCCTGCTGGGGCATCCGGTCTTGCATCTGTTGCAATTCCTATGGCTAAAGCTTTTGGAGCAAGAGTTATTACTTCCGTTTTGTCTGATGAAATTGCCGAAAAAATTGTATCACTTGGTGCGGATGTGGTTATAATTTCCACTAAGCAGGATGTTTCGGAATTTTTAAAACAAGAAGAATTAAATGGTACTCCTGTCAATATGTCAATGGATTGTCTGTGCGGAGAAACTCTTAGCAAAAGCTTGCCCTATATGGCAGAAGGCGGATATTGGGTAGTTATTTCAACTCTTGCGGGTACAGAGACAAATATTATGTTAAGACCTCTTCTTACAAAAGGGCTTCACCTTGTTGGAAGCATGCTCAGGAAACGTACAAGTGAAGAAAAAGCACTACTTCTTGCTGAACTTGTAGAAAAAGTATGGCCCAAAATTGAAAAAGGCGAAATGAAGCCATCCATATATAAGGTTCTGCCTTTGGAAGAGGCAAACGAGGCTTTGGATATTTTAGAAAGAGGAGAAAATATAGGAAAAGTGGTTCTGAGGGTGTGCAATGAGTAAGAATAAATCTATGCTTTAAGTCGGATCGTAGCCATGTCGTTCT
>JAZNGS010000205.1:0-2359 GCA_045576555.1 Clostridia bacterium
CAATTGCGGGAAAAACGCAATATAAAGTGCAACTTTGATAAAACTCTTTTCAGAATTTATCTGTTTTCTATAGACATCAATCGTATAACTCATCGACTGAAAAGTGTAAAAAGATATTCCAACAGGAAGTATAATATTTAAAGTGCTTGTTTTATTAATTCCAAATACATAAGTAAAAGAATCAACAAAGAAATTAAAATATTTAAACACACCCAAAATAATGAGAGGAACTATAATTCCAATGCCCAGATATATCTTGTTGTTCGTTTTATCGACTTTCAGCGAAGTCCAATAAGCTATAAGGGTTAACCCGAGCATCAAAATTGCACATTTCCAATTCCACCAACCATAAAACACATAGCTGGAAACCAATAAAATGATATGTCTTATCAGCAAAATTTTATCTTTTTTTATTTTAAAATCAAAATTTGTGATTAACAGAAAAAAGCTTACCAGTGCAAAAAAGCAAAGAAATGTTAAACTATTGAATGTCATTTGTTTTCCTCCATTTCGTTAATACTTTGATACACCTCTTCTGCTATAATCCGGTGTCCTGTTTTGTTTAAATGCCCTTCACCGGGTGCAGTATTTGAAAATCCATATGAAAAATTGAAATTTGTTTTATAGCAGTCAATCATCGGTTTAGTCACATCTATAACTTTTATGCCGTTATTTTCACAACATTTTTTAAATGCGTTTATATACGCTTCTTTGTTTTCCGTGATAATATTTCCATCTGAATCTTCCCAGAATCTCTGATGAATCAGCACAATAGGTTTGATATTGTTTTCTGCAGACAGTTTTGCAATTTTATTTAATATAACTTTCATTTTATCAATATAAATACCGATATCACTGTCATCATTCAATTGCAAAATGCCATTTCCGGCATTCTCATCAGCCACATTATTTGATAATGTGGCTTCGCTGATTTTTTTATACAATAACCTTATATACGGAATTTTTTGCGCAGTTTTATGTATAAAGCCCTTTTTTTCTTCAGGATCGTGAAACTTACCTTCTGCGATTTCATCAAGCATTTTCGGTGAAAATTCAACATTAGAGGTTTCTATCACTATATATTTTGCATCTTTGTATTTGTGCGAAACATACTCAAAATTACATAATGACACCTCAAGAGCATGACCGGAAGCACCCAGATTCAAGCATTTGAAATCATTATATGATAAAGTGTCTTTGTCAAATTTTTCGTTCAACAAATAAACACAATTGGCATCTTGAGGGACTTGCAGAGCTTCTAAATGTGAACTTCCCATAAATATAATATCCGGTTGGGAACAATCTGTGTAATAGGCATTATTATATCCCAGTTCATCCGTCATTCCATATCCAAAACCCTCTAGCATAAAAGACCATTTTGAATTTTCCTTATATTTAAAGTTTGTAATCAAATCAGCTTGTTGTGTAGCTATAGGAGGATTGTAATAAATTAATGAAAATAGCGATAATAACACAGTCGAAACGACACCCGCAATAATACATTTATACAAAAATTTAACTGTTTTTTTCATTATACCATATCCTTTTAATAACATTCGACACTCTTTTATGATTTTGTCAAGTTAGGGACAAAAAATTAATCACAATTTAAAAACAATTGTTCTAGTTCTTCTTCACCAAGAATTTCTGCATTACTGATAAACTTTTCAACTTCAACATTTCCATCTGCAAAAAATTCTACTTCCCAACGCTCTCCTGGAATTGCAACTTCAACCATAATAACATCTCTTACTTTGTTCAGCTTATAATATATTTTCTTTTCTTCTAATCTTTCAAGAAAAGTAATTAATTTCTTCATAACATACAACTCCTTTCGTCAAAATTCGACATCCATATTGCGAGGCATAAGATTTAGATGCAAACCTCTCAAAGGCTCCCTTGAGGCTCCCTTGAGGCTCCCTTGTGCAAAGGGAGCTGTCAGCGTAGCTGACTGAGGGATTGATTCTTGCCGTAAAAAGTAAGGTCGCCTTATCCCTCCACCACCTTCGGTGGTCCCCCTCCCTTAATGCTACGCATCAAAGGAGGCAAGACGGAAGCTGTCAGCGTAGCTGACTGAGGGATTGTTTTATCACATTATCGATAAGTATACATACACCCTCAAAGTTTTTCAAAACATCAAGATTTGATATTCTTATAACTTTTATCCCGTACTGAGCCAAATATTCTGTTCTCTTTTCGTCATTTATTAAGCCTTCATCCTCATAATGCTGAGAACCATCTAATTCTATAACAATATTTGCTTTTGCGCAATAAAAATCTGCTATGTATTTACCTAAAACCTTTTGCCTTAAAAAGCGAACAGGATACATTTTTAAAAAGTCATACCAAAGATGCCTTT
>JAZNGS010000206.1:0-20813 GCA_045576555.1 Clostridia bacterium
TGGTGTGACAAGATGTGTTGCCGCTGCAATTGAACAAATGCACGATGAAAACGGAATTGTTTTGCCTGTTGCAATTGCTCCTTATGAGGTTGTGGTTGTGCCTGTTAACAACAAGGAAGAAGAACAGATGAAGTTAGCCGAGGAAATCTATGAGGATCTAAAGAAACAGGGAATTGAAGCATTGATAGACGACAGAGCTGAAAGAGCCGGAGTTAAGTTTAAAGATGCAGACCTAATCGGTATTCCTTTGAGAATTGTTGTTGGCAAAAAATGCGGTGAGGGAATTGTTGAATATAAGTTGAGAACTGCAGATAGTGCTGTTGAAATGACAGTTGAAGATGCTAAATGCAAAGCAGTTAAATATATTAAAGAGAACAAATAATTAAAAGGACGCCTTTTGGCGTCCTCAAATTTAGAAAGGGTTTTTGTATGCATAATATTACCGCTTTATCAAACGGAATAAGAGTAGTGTCGGAAAAAATTCCGTATGTGAAATCAGTATCAATAGGGGTGTGGGTTGGAAATGGCTCAAGGTGTGAAACGAAAGAAGAAAATGGAATGTCACACTTTATTGAGCATATGTTTTTCAAAGGCACACAAAAAAGAGATGCTAAAGCCATTGCCTATGAAATTGATGCAATAGGCGGTCAGATTAATGCATTTACCACAAGAGAATACACTTGCTATTACACAAAAACTCTTGATGAACATACTGAAATTGCATTGGATGTTTTGAGCGATATGATATTTTCTTCAAAGTTAGACGACAAAGCAATGGAAATGGAAAGAAATGTAATTGGCGAAGAGATAAATATGTATGAAGATGAGCCTGAAGAGCTTGCTGCTGACTTGATTATGGAGGCTGCATACGGTGATGACTCTATGGGAAGACCAATTTTAGGAACTGTTAAAAGCCTTTCAGGGATTAATCCCGATAATATGAGAAAGTATATAAAATCTCACTATACAACAAAGAATACAGTTATTGCTATTTCAGGAAATTATGATGATTCTATGTTCCGCTTATTGGAAAAGTATTTTTCTAAAACAGATATGAGAAATAATGAAGTAATAATTCCAAAAAGTGTGTATCAATCGGGAAAAAGAATTGTCAGGACAAAGGATATTGAGCAGGTACAGCTAATTGCAGGGTTTAACAGTATAGATGTCAAGGATGAAGGAGTTTATAGTCTGCTTGCGTTTAATAACATTTTCGGAAGTGGAATGTCATCAAGACTGTTCCAGAATATAAGGGAACAAAAAGGGTTGGCATATTCAGTTTATGCGTATCATCAAGCATATGTCGGAACAGGAATGTTCAGCATTTGTGCAGGTATGGCACCGCAAAATGTTGAAATAGTGGCGGGACTGATAACCGATGAAATAAAGAAAATAAAAAAAGAACTGCTATCAACCGATGAACTCAAAATGGCAAAAGAACAGTTAAAAGGAAACTATATTTTAAGCTATGAAAGTGTTGGCTCAAGAATGCAGGCAGCAGGTAGAAACTTGCTGTTGGATAGACCAATCATTTCACCTGAAGAAGTGATCGAAAAGATAAATAATATTTCAATGGACTCTGTTGCAGAGATTGTTGAAAGGGTATTAGATACCGATACTCTTTGTGTTGCAGCGGTGGGAGCAATTGATAATGTTGATAATTTATTCTGTTTCTAAATTATTAACCCAATCAGAGAGCTGTTCATAGCTCATAAGTTTATTCAAGACTGAAATCAGCATATTTGCAGAGATTTTTGAAGGTAATTCTAACGCAGTGCATAGTGCATTGCGTTTTTTATTGCTCTCATTTCCGCCTGATAAGCCAAGAACAAATAAATCAGCTTTTGTAATCGGTCGAGTGTTAAAATCATTGTCTGCTTTTCCGTCAAGCTCACAACCTGAAACTCTCAATGCCTCTAAAATAATATCGTCGCTGATGCCCTCAACTCCCAAAAGTCCTTCCTTTGATGGCTCGGTTTTTCTCTTTTCCTTGCCCATAATATCAGGAATGTATGCGTGCTTAACATCACCCTCAATAATTGATTGCTTAATAAAATTTCTGATTTGGAACCCTGCAGAATCCGAGTCTGTCAGAATAACAATCCCTGTCTTCTTTGCAAGAGTTTTTATCGTTTCGATTTTTTTCGCATCTTTGAAAATTGTAAACCCGTTTGTTTTTATGATGACTGCATCTAAAAAATTTGATAATCTTATCTGGTCATAAGTACCCTCAACGATAATTGCTTCTTTTATTGTGTGCATTGGTTTACTCCTTTCAAAGATTATATGTATTATTGTATATCCTGAATAACTGTTTTTGGTGGGTCAAAGAGCTGTTCAGGGTTTTCGAGTATTCTTTTGAAGAGTTTGAATGCGGATGCGTAATAGTGTCCGTCACAAATTCGGTCGTCACAAGTGAAAGTAAAGTCAATTAATCTATGCTTTTCGACTTCGCCCTCGCTGTTTAATGCATATTCTGTTCTTTTTGCACCCATTGTAATAAACATAGGCAAATTACCAAAGCTATAGAGGTGGTGCACAACAGGAGGTATGCCAAGTGAGCCAAGGTTACTTATGAACATAGAACCATGGAACGGACTCAAATTTGTAAGAGAACGAGGCAGCATACCAAAATAGTCGAAAAATCTCAAAATGGCCACAGTTGATTTTAAGAATACTCTCGGCAAATTCACAAGAATTCTTGCAAAATTATCCATAGAGTTTTGGTCGCCCTCTTGCTTATTAATTTCAAGTTCTTTTGAAAGAGCCTCATATATAACGGGTAGGGTATCATAAGGAGATGCTGAAATCTTAATGACCGATTCGGGAGCATTAAGTTTTAGTTCTTTTTTTATTGTCATACATATTTGTATATCATTTCGTGCATAGACGCGTTGTCCGCGAATATATCTGTTGATACCCGGACGCTGTGAAACCGTTCGCACATATGTTGCCATAAAAAGATGCATCATGCCAAGACCAGGCATTCCCTCTTTTCTTTTTTCTCTGATTAGCTGTTCACATTTTGATATATCAACAGTTGCATAAAATGAGTTTGCAGCACCAAGTCTGTTTGCCATAATAAATGGAGAAATTGCGTCCATTGGAACTCCACCTTTTATTCTTCTGCCCTCTTTACAAAACATTTGAACACCACGCTTTTTTAAAAGTTAACTACATTATATCATAAAATTCGACAAAAGACAATACATAATATTTGTTATTACATCAGCTTGTGTTTTTAATTTTATTGTAACTAAAAAGCGGTTGCCATCTGCTTTTAGGGGAAAATAGCAACCGCTTTTTTTGAGTTTTTATGAAAAGAACTGGAATTATTATCTTGATTTTTTCCTGTCTACAGTTCTGTGGATGACCTTAATTATCTCAACTATAGGTATAATGAGGATTGCAAGGGCAAATGCAATTGCATATTCCGCAAGGTCAAGATGAGCAAGTTCGAATGCTTTTGCAAGGAAATCTACTTCAATAACAAGTGTGGTAAGCAGAAGTGACAGCACACCCGCACTCCATAACCATAAATTCTGACCTTTCATTTTGAAAATTGAACCGTTTAGTGATCTCATATTAAAGGCATGGCATATCTCACAAAGGGAGAGCGTTAGAAATGCCATGGAAGTGCCGAGCATCTCTGCGGAATATGTTCCTTGAGCGATAGCTTCCGCATGGTGAAGGTCTGCAAGCCAATATCTTCCTAATAGGTAGGAAATCATAGTAATAATTGTTACAAGAGCACCTTGGTATCCGAGCGCAAAACCAAGACCGCCTGCAAATATGCCTTCCTTGCTGTCACGAGGTTTACGCTTCATAATGCTTGCTTCAGGCTTTTCCATACCAAGAGCAAGTGCAGGGAAACAGTCTGTGATAAGATTTATCCAAAGCAAATGAACGGGTGCAAAGATTGTAAATCCAAAAAGTGTTGCAAAGAAGATTGTCAGTACTTCTGAAAGATTGGAAGCAAGAAGGAACTGAATTGCCTTTCGGATATTGTCATAAATTCTTCTTCCTTCGCCGACTGCTGAAACTATAGTAGCGAAGTTATCATCGGCAAGAATCATATCGGATACATTCTTGGTAACATCTGTTCCTGTAATACCCATGCCGACGCCGATATCTGCATTTTTAATTGAAGGAGCATCATTAACACCGTCTCCTGTCATAGCAGTAACTTTGCCTTTCTTCCTCCAGGCATTGACGATTCTCGTTTTGTGTTCAGGCTGAACACGAGCATATACTGAATATTTTTCAACAGCAAGTTCAAATTCCTTATCCGAAATATCATCAAGCTCAGCACCTGTAATAGCTTGAGATGCGTCTGTGATGATACCAAGCTGCATGGCAATAGCAACTGCAGTGTCCTTGTGGTCTCCCGTGATCATAATAGGACGAATACCTGCGTTTCGGCACTCATAAATTGCAGGCTTAACTTCAGGACGGACAGGGTCAATCATACCAACAAGACCTATGAAACAAAGGTCACATTCAACACTTGATGAATCATAGACTGATGGTTCAGCAGAAAGGTCTTTCTTGGCAGCTGCAAGCACACGAAGCGCACGATCTGCCATTGATTTGTTTGCTGAAAGTATATCTGTACGGATTTCGTCTGTCATTTCCACAACTTTGCCGTCTATAAATGCCTTTGTACATCTTTTTAAAAGCTCATCGGGAGCACCTTTTGTAAATTGAACAAGTGAATTGTCATCGGTTCTATGAATAGTAGACATCATCTTTCTGCCGGAATCAAACGGAACTTCACCAATTCTCATAAACACATTCTTTTGAGTGTTTTTAGAAAGATTAAGCTTTTGGGCATAGTTAACAAGTGCACATTCGGTTGGCTCGCCGACAGCAGTACCTGCTTCCTCATCAAACTCCGCATCCGAACAAAGCGACATAGCGTTTGCAAGAAGTTCTTCATCATCTCCGTAGTGCTCCACAACCGTCATTTTGTTCTGTGTAAGTGTACCTGTTTTGTCGGAACAGATAATCTGTGTACATCCAAGTGTTTCGACAGCGGTAAGTTTACGGATAATTGCATTACGCTTTGACATATTGGTAACACCAATGGAAAGAACGATAGTAACAACGGTTGCAAGCCCCTCAGGGATTGCTGCAACTGCAAGCGAAATAGCAATCATAAAGGAATTTAGGATAGGTTCAAAGCCAACACCGTCACGAATAAGCTGTACTCCAAATATAACAACACAGATGCCTATAACGAGATAGGTAAGAATTTTAGAAAGCCCTGCAAGCTTGATTTGGAGAGGTGTTTTGCCTTCCTCTGCCTGAGCAAGTGCGTCTGCAATTTTACCCATTTCAGTTTCCATTCCTGTAGCTGTTACAACGGCCTTACCTCGTCCGTAAACCACAGTTGAACCCATAAATACCATATTCTTTCTGTCGCCAAGAGCAACATTACCATTCGCATCGGCAGTAAGAGCTTCAACCTTTTTATCTACAGGAACTGATTCGCCAGTTAGTGCAGCTTCTTCAATCTTCATAGAGGCACATTCAATAATACGAGCATCTGCCGGAACTGAATCGCCTGCTTCAAGAACCATAATATCACCAACTACAAGGTCTTCACTTGGAATGGATATCTGCTTTCCGTCACGAATAACCTTACTCTGTGCCTTTGACATTTCCTGTAGTGCTTCAATGGCTTTTTCTGCTTTACTTTCCTGAAAAACACCTAAAATGGCATTGATAAGGACGACAGCAAGAATAATAACCACATCGGAAGGGAATCCCATATGTCCTGAATGAATACCCTCATAGATTTCTACCCCTGCGGAAATGGCAGCAGCTACCAACAGAATAACTGTCATTGGTTCACAAAGCTGTTTAAAGAAACGATAAATCATTGATTCCTTTTTCGCTTCAATAAGTTTATTTTTGCCGTTTTGGGCAAGTCTTTTTGCTGCCTCAGAAGTACTCAAACCGTTTGTGTTACTGTCAACGGTCTTAATAACATCATCGACTTTGTTCAAATAGTGTTTCATATTTTCCTCCTGTAAAATGATTGTATTATTATTTTATTATGCACAAAAAAAGACTTTTGCGGTCATATTCCACAAAAGTCTTGCTATCAAAATAGATCCAGATAACCGGACAAAAATGTCGGGATGACGGTTATCGGAAATGCAAAGCATTCAGCTACTCCCTCTTGTAATTAGAGATATATTATCATAAAAATGAAATGTTGTCAATTAATTTATTAAAAGATTAATTGACCAACGGAATAAACTGTGGTACAATTACGTAGGGAAATATTAATTTGTAAATAAACAATTAAAAAAACAAGGAGAATTGAAATGAATTTAAAAGAAATAATAGCGCAAATCTTTGGATTAATAGGTCTTGTTATTATAGTGTATTCTTTCCAATGCAAAAAGAACAGGAATTTCTTTTTGTTGCAAGGTATAGGCAGTTTTATGTTCTTCTTAAATTTTCTCTTGATAAATGCGTATGCAGGTGCACTCTTTAACCTTACCAATCTTGTAAGGGGATTGCTTTTTTCTAAAGAAGACAAAAAGGTATGGAAACTTGTGTTTGTCAATGTGCTTTATACTGCTTGCTTTGCCTTTTCAACATATCTTGTATGGGGCGATTGGTTTATGATTTTTATTGCAGCTTTGCCTTATGTAACTCTTTTGGTTATGAGTATTTTGATGTGGCTTGCAAACGGAAAACATATCCGATATTTTCAGGTAACGCTGATGTCACCTGCGTGGATTATACATAATATTTTCAACTTCAGTCTTGGCGGAATATTGTGCGAATCTTTTAATATGATTTCGACAATAATTTCTTTTATAAGATATGGAAAAGACGGATTTGAGAATAATGTGGAGGGATTGAATGACTAAAAATGTGTTGATAACAGGTGGCACAAGGGGAATAGGTGCGGCTTGTTCAAGGATTTTCTCTCGAAATGGATACACTGTGTATGCAATATATAACCAGGACGAAAAATCGGCAAAAGGGCTTGAAAAGGAAATTGGATGCAAGATTTATAAAGCTGATATTTCAAACAGAGATTCTATAAAAAAAGTTGTTGATGAGATTATAAATAATGCAGGTAGGATTGATGTTCTTGTGAATAACGCAGGGATTGCAGGACAAAAGCTTTTTATTGATTTGGAGGATATAGAATGGGACAATATTATAAACACAAATTTAACAAGTGTTTATAATGTCACAAAAGAAGTTCTAAAAAATATGATTTCAAATCATAGTGGTTCAATTGTGAATGTTTCGTCTATTTGGGGACAGTGCGGAGCATCGTGCGAGGCTCATTATTCTGCTTCAAAGGCAGGGGTTATAGGGCTTACAAAGGCGCTTGCAAAAGAGGTTGCACGATGTGGGATAAGAGTGAATTGTGTTGCTCCCGGAATGATTGAAACACAGATGAACTCTGCTTTTTCAAAGGAAGATATTGAAGAAATTTGCGAAGAAATCCCTATGGCAAGAATGGGGACTCCTGAAGAATGTGCAGAATTGATATATTTTATTGCATCGGAAAAGGCATCGTATATAACAGGTCAGACGATAGGAATAAATGGCGGATGGGAAGTATAAAAGAGGACATATCCTTTAAGATATGTCCTCTTCTTTCTCATTATTAACAAGTTCTAATCTGCTGACCGATACTTCATAAGCAGTTTTTGTTATAACCTCATCATCGGAGAGCCTTTTTTGATAGTTTCTTGATTGAATTCGTCCCCATACCTTGATATTATCTCCCACATTAAACCCTTTGCAATACCTTGCGTTTCGTCCCCAGGCGATAACAGGTATGTAGTCAGATTTGTTATAGGTTCTGTTGACTGCAAGCAATATATCAGTTATTTCTCTTCCGAACGGAGTAGTTCTGTACACGGGCTCCTTGCACACATAACCATTTAAGAAAAGAGAGTTTGAATTTTTTTGTGAGTCTTCCTCACAATAGCTGATATCTTTTGCAAACACTGTTAAAATCAGCTTGTTGTCGCCATTTTCATAACTGTTATATGAACGGAACTGTCCCAAAATATTAATATAATCACCGATGGCTAAAGGAAAATCAGATAAAAGTCTGTCGGACACCATAACTTTAATTCGGTCGCTCGTGCCTGACAGTCTAGGTATTTTTAAGGTAAAGGTATAAAAGCTTTCTCCGAAAATTTCGTGGTTAAACTGCAATTCATCATCGACAATGCCGCATACCTCTGCAATATTGTTGCCGATATTGGTTTCCATAAATATATTCCTCCTTCGGATTGCGCCAATGCAATCGTTATTCTCATTTATAAATTATTCTATTCTGTTTAGAAAAAGTTTATGCTAAATTTTAAGTTTATTTACTGTGCTGGATATTGGTATATCGAATAACAGGGAGGTGATGACTGCAGGAAGCTGACTTGAGATTTCTAAATTGTTAATGGGAGTTATCTGCAGTTCGCTTATTCCGATAACCTCGCAAAATGGATTATAAAGAGGATTTTGGATATAGAGAATAAATGATTTTCTGTCGGAATAATACTTGATTGAAGAAACTGTTACACTTGAATTTTGTGAAAGACCGTAGTCAATTGCGTTAGGGTGGTCTAATTTAGGCAGATAACCATTGTCAATATTATAAATTACAATTGTATTGTTATTTACGCATTCAATAAGGCTATAGGTCACAAGAGTAGTGTTTGGTGCGTTGTCAAGTATGAGAACATCTAAATCGACAGGATAAATCAGGTGATGGTTAAAAATAATCAGTGCATATTTGATTTTGTTTTTTTCAAGAAATCTTATTTTTTTGGTAATATCTTTTGAATTTTGTTCTACTGCGGCAATGATATGATTTGCCTTAAAAATATCTAAAAATGTTTTGGTTATTTCCTCGTGATTGTCGGGAGCAAGTATTCCTATCTTTATCATACCTGATTTCATAGCCTTTCTCAAATTCTTTTGATTTTACTATTATTTTCTCGCATCACAAAGATTATTCATTTAAAAAAGATAAGCGTTATGGAAAGAATCTTATATTTTATGAATAGAATTAATTATATTTTTATAAAAAAGGAATGGTTATAATGCTTGAATTGTTGCTTAAATTAGTACACGAGCTGATGTTTCTGGCCGGATATGTCGGAAACTCAAATGCATTTCCAAGACAACTGTCATCAGAAGAAGAAAAAAAATATTTAGAACTTTTTGCTGCTGGGGATATGAATGCAAGAAACATACTTGTTGAACATAATTTGCGACTTGTTGTGCATATCACAAAGAAGTACAGTAACGAGTATAATGCAGATGATTTGATTTCGGTGGGAATAATCGGTCTTATAAAGGGAATTAACACTTTTAATCCAAAGAAAAATTCAAAAATTGCAGCATACATTTCAAGATGCATCGAAAATGAAGTTCTTATGTTTTTAAGAAGTACAAAAAAACAGGGGAACGAGGTATCGCTAGATGAGTCAATAGGTTGTGATAAGGACGGAAACACCCTGACAATTGCCGATATTATACCTGCTGAAAATGGAGATATTGTTGAGGAAATTTCAATCAAGACGGATATAAAAAAGTTGTATAAGGTTATGGGTAAAGTTTTAAAGAAAAATGAGATAGATATTATCAGCTGGCGCTATGGTTTGGGTGGAAGGAAAAGAAAGACTCAAAAGGAAATTGCATCTATTTTGGGAATTTCGCGTTCCTATGTTTCAAGAATTGAGAAAAAGGCAGTAAAAAAATTGGCAGAAGAATTAAAAAAAACAAAATAAAAAAAGCGGATTGCGTATGCAATCCCCTTTTAGCGTCTTATTAAAGAACCACCAACACAAGTGTTGTTATAAGGAACATAATTGAAAGAGCACAAGTAACCTTTGACAAAAATGCTGCCTTTGTTCTGCCTGAATTCTTGCGGAAGAATGAATCTCCCATATCAGGTGATGAACCAGAGATGCTCTTTAGTCCTGGGTCTTTACTTTCCTGCATAAGAACAACTACGATAAGTAAAACTGTTACAATTATATGCAAAACCTTAAACAAAGTAATCATATGAATTTACCTCCTAAACATAAAATTATTAAGTATATCAAAAATATTATATCATAAATATATAAATTTACAAGATTATTTTTAAAAATTTTAAAATTTTTTTGAAAATAGGGTATACTAAGTGAATTTTTTTTGGTATAATTATAGTGAATACCTATAATATAAGGACAAATAATTATGGAAAATAATTCTAAAGATATAAAAAAAGAACGCGTTTTGTTGGCAGGAGTTCACCTCGGACTAAAAGATACAATTAATGATACAACAGATGAGTCAATTAAGGAATTGGGCGAATTGGTGAAGACTGCAGGCGGAGAAGTCATACTAGAGGTTGTACAGAATAAAAACGAATTAGAGTCAGGAACATATATGGGAGAGGGAAAACTTGAAGAAATTGCAATTGCAATAGACGAGTTTTCGATTGATTGCGTAGTTTTTGATGACGAGTTATCTCCTATTCAGTTGAGGAATATATCGGAGCTATTGGGAGTAAAGGTGCTTGACCGTTCTATGCTTATTCTGGATATTTTTGCAATGAGAGCAAAAAGCGGTGAGGGAAAAATTCAGGTTGAATTGGCACAGTTAAAATACAGACTTCCAAGATTAAGAGGTCTTGGTGTGCAGATGAGCCGAACAGGCGGAGGAATTGGAACAAGAGGGCCCGGTGAAACAAAGCTTGAAACAGACAGGCGACACATTCACAGACGAATACAGGCTTTAGCAGAGGAATTAGAGGAAATAAAAAAACACAGAAATCTTTTGCGTTCAAGAAGAAAAAAAGACGGAGTTATAAGTGTTGCACTTGTGGGATATACAAACGCAGGAAAATCTACTCTTTTAAATGCATTAACAGATGCTGATGTTTTTGCAGAAAACAAATTGTTTGCAACATTGGACCCAACATCAAGGGCATTGGAATTAGAAGACGGAAGAAGAATTTTGCTGGTTGACACAGTTGGATTTATCAGAAAACTTCCTCACCATTTGGTTGAGGCATTTAAATCCACGCTTGATGAGGCAGTTGTGGCAGATGTTTTATTGCATATTGTGGACTCATCAAATCCTGAATATGAAAATCAGATTATTGTTGTTGACAAGGTTTTAGCAGATATCGGTGCTGACAAAAATCCAAAAATAACAGTTTATAATAAGTGTGATAAGGCCAGAGAAGACATTGTTAAAAGTTCCCAAGCCGATGTGTTTATTTCAGCAAAGAAAAAAGAAGGGTTAGACGAGCTTATAAGAGCGATTGGGGACGCAGCTCCTGGCAAAAAGCAGGAAATGAAAATATTAATTCCATACTCTAAAGGCTCACTTGTCAGTGAATTACACACTACTCAAAAGGTGTTGGCCGAGGAATATACTCAAGACGGAACGATTCTTGTGCTATTGGCTGATAGCATTACCTATAACAAATTAAGAGAATATATCGTGGGGTGATTAAAATATCACAAAAAGCTAAATATAAAACGGTCAAACATCGTGCAAGCACTCTTTTAGTTGAGAAAAAATCAAAATTTATTGCAAGTGTTTCGCCTGCTGACAGCGAAGAGGAAGCTCTTGAATTTTTAAAAGAAATTAAATCAAAATATCCTGATGCAACGCACAATGTTTATGCATATATAATTGATGAGAATAATATTTTCAGATATTCCGATGATGGAGAACCAAGTGGAACTGCAGGAATGCCTGTTCTTGACACCATTAGAAAAGAGGGGCTAGTTGATGTGTGCGTGGTTGTGACAAGATATTTCGGCGGAACTCTTTTGGGAACAGGAGGACTTGTACATGCATATGGCTCATCTGCCAAAAAGGGACTTTATGAGGCAGATATAATAACAAGAGCACTTTGTAATGTGGTATGTGTCAAGGTTGATTACACTATGTCAGGAAAAATTCAATATCTGATTTCAACCAACAATCTTTTGTGCGAGGAAACTGTATATGGCGATGATGTGACATTTTACATTTGTTCAATGATAGAGGACACAGAAAAACTGATTAAAGATATAACCGAGCTTACATACGGAAGAGCGATTTGTAATGTAACAGGAGAAAAATATGTTGATTTGAAAGGAATTGATTAAGATGAAGAAAATTTTAGTATTAGTTACTGCGTTGATTATGCTTACAGCATGCACACCAACAGAGCCTGTTGTTAATGAAAATATTGACAATCCTGAACCTGTAGAGGATAGGTTTAATTTAATCACAAAAAGTAATGAAGACATAAACTATGATGATTATGAACTTTTAGGTCATTACACTGTTGATATTGACGGAATTGATGAAGAGGTAGATATTAGTCTTTACACATCTGCACAGAGAGATAAGATGGGCAATATTATGTGGGATGATTCTCAGGACTGGTTTTTGACTGCAAAGGTATCTGACGGAGTATATATGCTTTATAATGGCAGAATTAATGGACGAGCATATATGAAGGTGATGAAATCGTATAATGATAATTTAGAGGAAACTTTAATAAATCTTCATATTTATGCAAATACTCATAACACAATAATGGAATATAGTTTTAATGGGGAGAACTTTGAGGAGAGAATTCGTTATACAACTGATGAAACATCAAAACATGGTGTAAGTGAGTTGTACACTTCTATTCCGGATTATGAATAAAAGGAGAGATAAAAAATGGTTGAATTAACAAAGGAAAATTTTGAGGGAGAAGTTATCAAATCAGAATTACCTTATTTGGTGGATTTCTGGGCAAGCTGGTGCGGTCCTTGTCAGATGGTTGCACCGATTATTGAGCAGATTGCAGAAGAATATGAGGGAAAAATCAATGTTGGAAAGGTTAATGTTGATGAGCAGGGAGAATTGGCATCCGAATTTGCTATTGTTTCAATACCTACTATCCTGATTTTTAAAAATGGCAAGGTTACCCAAAAGGTTGTTGGCGCTCGTTCGTTTGACGATTTCTGTGATGTAATTGATAGCTTGCTATGAAAACCAAAATAAAAAATGCGCTAAAAGATGTTGGTGCGTGTGATTTTGGGGTTATAGGGGCAAGAGTTTTTGATGAATTTTTGCCCATTATTTCAAAAAGAGGCAAAGTGAGTCTTTGCGAGGAGGATATAGAGAAAAGAATTAACCCTTTTTTGACATATCCCTTTGCAAAGAGCATTGTTGTGTCTTTGTTTAGCTATAACACAGGAGAAAAAGAAGTGATTTCCGAGTATGCACTTGGAGATGATTACCATATTGTTATAAAAAACAGGCTTAATGTTGTTTTAGGATTGTTACGAAATAGTGGATATAAGGCAGAGAGCTTTGTCGATAATTCTCCACTTTCGGACAGGCATCTTGCATATCTTGCAGGGGTTGGCTTTTTTGGCATGAATGGAATGTTGATAAACGAGCAATTCGGAAGTAAGGTATTTATAGCAGGAATTGTGACCGACTGCGAGTTGGAGGAGGATTGTCCTCTTGAAAATAACATTTGCATAAAATGCAGAAAATGTATTGATGCGTGCCCTGGCGGTGCAATAGGCGACAATTTTTGTTTTGATGAAACAAAATGCGTTTCATATCTCACACAGAAAAAAGGCGAGCTTTCAAAAGATGAGAAAGAAATTATAAAAAAAAGCGGATATATATGGGGTTGCGATATATGTCAGAATGTTTGTCCGTATAATTATACAGTTAAACGCACAAATATTCACGAATTTATGCAAAAAGGTAATGACTTGGAGAATATAACAAAAGATATGTCAAATGCACAGTTTAAAAAGAATTTTGCAAACAAGGCATATTCGTGGAGAGGCAAGGCAGTATTGACCAGAAATATGGAAATTTTCAAATAGTTTTATGCAATCTACATATATTTTTAGGGACAATTGTGCCAATTTTGCCAAAATAAACAAAAATAAAAAAAGAGGGTAAATAATTGTTGAATTTTTATACATTAAGATGTATAATTATAAAATAATATGCTTCGGGGGTCTTGAAATTGAATTTAGAAGAAATTAAGAATATTGATAAGCAATATTATATGAATACATTTGGCGAAAGATTGGGTGTTGCTTTTGAAAAGGGCGAGGGAATGAAACTTTATTCGACCGATGGTGAAGAATATAATGATTTTCTCGGCGGTATCGCAGTTAATGCACTCGGTCATTCCAATCCGAAATTTATTAATGCATTGAAAAATCAGCTTGATAAGGTTATTCACACATCAAGTCTTTATTACATAGAAAATCAGGCACTTTTGGCAAAAGAGTTATGCGAACATTCCTGCGCAGATAAGGCGTTTTTCTGCTCGACAGGTGCAGAGGCCAATGAGGGTGCAGTAAAATTAGCGAAAATTTATTTTTATAAACAAAATAAAAATAAGTATGAGGTCATATCTCTTGATAAGTCGTTCCACGGAAGAACGCTTGCGACTGTTGCGCTAACAGGTCAGGAAAAATATCAAAAACCATATAGACCGCTAATCCCTGGTGTATCACAGGTTGAACCAAACAATATTGATGCTGTAAAATCAGCAATCACAGATAAAACAGCGGCAATTATTATTGAGCTTGTTCAGGGTGAATCAGGAGTTTATCCAATGGATAAGGAATATGTTTTGGAATTGAGAAAGCTCTGTGATGAAAAGGAGATTATCTTAATTTTTGATGAGGTTCAAACAGGAATGGGTCGATGCGGAGAATATTTTGCCCATCAATATTACGGAGTTGAGCCTGACATATTCACCTGTGCGAAAGCATTGGGAGGCGGAGTTCCGATTGGCGCAATCGGAGCAAAGGACTTTGTTGCAAGTGCGTTTGAGCCCGGTGACCACGGAACAACATTCGGCGGAAATCCGTTTTCAACCGCAGCAGGTCTTGCAGTATTTAAAATCTATGAAGAAGATAAGATTTTAGATAATGTTAAAAAAATGAGCAAATATTTTATGGAATGTCTTGAGAATTTGAAAAAGACATCATCAAAAATCATTGACTTGAGAAATGCAGGGCTTTTAATCGGAATAGAACTTGATGAGAAGAGTGCAAAGTCAGTATTCACAAAGCTATTTGAGAAAAAATATTTAACAAGTCTTTGTAAAAACACAATAAGACTTGCACCGCCATTAATCATAACAAAAGAAGATATTGACGGATTTATAAATGCTTTGAAAACTACTTTAGAGGAGATATAAAAATGAAAGATTTTATCAGTTTACACGATTTGACAAAGGAAGAGATTGAAAATCTTATATCATTGTCAATAAAGATAAAAACAGACCTAAAAAATGGTATACAGTATAAAGTTTTAAAGAATAAAACACTTGGAATGATTTTTTCCAAATCATCAACAAGAACAAGGGTATCTTTTGAAGTGGGAATGACACAGCTTGGCGGATATCCACTGTTCCTTTCAGCAAATGATATTCAGCTTGGCAGAGGGGAAACAATCTACGATACTGCAAAGGTTTTGGAAAGATATCTTGATGGTATTATGATTAGAACATACTCTCATGATGATGTTATTGAGCTTGCTCATCATGCAGATATACCTGTCATCAACGCATTAACAGACCTTTTGCATCCTTGTCAGGTGCTTGCGGATTTACAGACAGTTTATGAAAAGAAAGGCACACTAAAGGGATTAAAATTTGCATACATAGGTGATGGAAATAATATGGCACATTCAATTATGTATGGTTGTGCAAAAGTTGGAATTGACTGTGCGATAGCATCTCCTGAAGGGTATATGCCTGATAGCGAGGTAACACTAAATGCAAAAGACGATGCGAAAAAGAGTGGTGCTGATTTGTTGATTACAAACGACCCTGTTGAAGCAATTAAGAATGCAGACATTGTTTATACTGATACATGGGTAAGTATGGGTCAGGAAGATGAAAAAGCAGAAAGAATTAAGATATTTATGCCTTATCAGGTTAACAACGAATTGTTTGAAAATGCTAAAGATGATGCTATATTTATGCATTGTTTGCCTGCATACAGAGGCTATGAGGTAACAGAGGAAATCATTGACGGAAAAAACAGCGTGATTTTTGATGAGGCTGAAAACAGACTCCATGCCCAAAAAGCAATTATGGCAACACTTATGCAGGAGGACAAATAAATGATGGATTATCAGTCAGTTTTTGAGGTAAGAATGGCAACATATGATGACATTGATGACATCATGAGCATAACTAAAGAGGCTTTTATAAAATATGCGGAGCTTGCAGGAATTGAAACTACTGCAGCATTAACAGAAACTTATGAAGATGTTAAAAGAGATATAGATACAAAAATTGTTTTGATTGCACTTTCTGATGGCGTTCCTGTCGGAAGTGTGCGAGTTGAAGTTTTTGATGATAAAACAGCATATTTTAGTCGTTTTGGTGTTAAGGTAACATCTCAAAATAATGGTATTGGAAAATCTATAATGAATTTGGTCGACAGAATTATGAAGAAAAATGGTATTAAGAAAATATCATTGCATACAGCTTCAAAAATCACTTCGTTAATTCGTTTTTATTACGGAAGAGGATTTTATATTGATTCAACCGACAAATCAAAAGGTTATATAAGGGCCTTGTTAGTTAAGGAATACAAATAAGAAAGGGGATTGTTATGATTAAGGTTGCAGTGTTGGGAGCAACAGGCTATGCAGGAATTGAGTTGGTGAGAATTTTATCAAACCACCCTGATGTAAGTTTAGAGTTTTTAGGGTCTCATTCATTTGACGGACAAAAAATTTCAGAGGTTTATAAGAACTTTGTTCATATTCTTGATAAGGAATGCAAGGAGTTGGATTTAGATGAGGTGGCAAAGTGTGATGTTGCGTTCACTGCCCTGCCTCACGGTGCATCAAAAACTGTCATTCCTCAATTGATAGAAAAGGGAATAAAGGTTATAGATTTAAGCGGTGATTTCCGATACGATGATATAGCTGTTTACGAAAAGTGGTATGGTGAAGAACATTCTTCCCCTGAACTTTTAAAAGAGTCAGTTTATGGGCTTTGTGAATTACATAGAGATAAAATAAAGGGTGCAAGACTAATAGGAAACCCAGGCTGTTACACAACCTGTTCAATTCTTGGTGCTGCACCGCTTTTAGCAAGCGGTTTGGCGGAGTCGAAAAACATTATAGTTGATGCAAAATCAGGAGTAACAGGTGCCGGAAGAAGTTCAAATCTTGCATATAGTTTCTGTGAGTGCACAGAAAACACAAAAGCATATAAAATTGCAACTCACCGTCATACATCCGAAATTGAACAGGAATTATCAAAGCTTGCAGGTGAAGAAATTATGATTTCTTTCACACCTCACTTAATTCCGCAAAAGAGAGGAATTTTCTCAACAATCTATGTTAATCTTAAGGAAAAACATACCACAGAGGAAATTGTAAAATTATATAAGGATTTTTATAAAGATGAATATTTTGTAAGAGTCAAGGATATTGGTGATTTACCTGAAACAAAGCATGTTGCAGGTTCAAACTTTGTGGATATCGGCGTAGTTGTTGATGAGAGATTAAATAGAGCTGTAGTCGTTTCGACAATAGACAATCTTTTCAAGGGTGCAGCCGGTCAGGCAGTGCAGAATATGAATATATTGTTTGGTCTTGACGAAACAACAGGACTTAAAAACGCAGGATTTTATCTGTAAGGAGAAGACAAATGGAAGAACTAATAAAAAAAGCGGGTATACTTATTGAAGCATTACCTTTTATACAAAAATTTGCAGGAAAAACCGTTGTAATCAAATATGGCGGAAATGCTATGATTAATGAAGAATTAAAGAGTTCTGTCATTGAGGATATCATACTATTAAAATTTATTGGACTAAACCCTATAGTTGTTCATGGCGGCGGCCCTGATATTTCAAAGGCTTTGAATGATAACAATATAAAGAGTGAATTTATCAACGGACTCCGTGTCACAGATGCTGATACAATGCGTATTGCACAGGAAGTTTTGGTTGGAAAAACCAATAAAGAAATTGTTTCTCTCCTAAATTGCAAGGGTGGAAAGGCTGTCGGCTTCTGCGGAATTGATGGTGGATTTATAAAATGTGAAAAAAAATTCACAGAAGTTGACGGAAAGAAAGTTGATTTGGGATTTGTTGGAGAAATAGTAAGTGTTGACAAGCATATTCTTGATTACATAAGCAAGGACGCATATATCCCTGTTGTTGCACCTATCGGAATTGATGATGAAGGACAAAGCTATAATATAAATGCAGATAATGTTGCGGCTGCGGTTGCAAAGGCTGTGTCTGCTGAAAAATTAATTCTTCTGACCGATGTTGAGGGAATTAAAGATGCTGACAACAATATCATTTATGAGGCAGGAAAAGAGGAAATTCTTTCTATGATTGACGATGGAACAATCAACGGAGGAATGATTCCAAAGGTTACAGGTTGTCTTGATGCGATTGATTCCGGTGTTCGCGGAGTGCATATCATTGACGGAAGAGTTCCGCATTGTCTGCTTCTTGAAATATTCACAAAATCAGGAATAGGAACAATGATAAAAAGTTCAGATTATTAATAAAATTGGAAGGACTTCTTTTAGAGGTCCTTCTTTTTAAATGCATAAATAATTTGACATTATCTAATAATTTATATATAATAACCATTAATAAAATAGGTGTGGGATGTATAGATATGAACAATGAAAGAAAAGAAAGGATTTACTCATATATAAAAAGCAGAGAATATACGCCATTAAAGTTTGATGAATTGGCGGCTGTTCTTTGTGTGCCGCAGGACGATTTTGATGAGTTCTCAAAAATTTTAGACGAGCTAATCTCGGAGGGCAGAATATTTTTAACTAAAAAGAAAAGATATGAGGCTATTAAGGCTGATATGATGATGGGGAAATTGCAATGCAATGCACACGGTCGCTTTGCATTTCTTCGTTCATTGGATAGTGATGAGGAGATTTTTATAAGCGGAGATAAGCTTTTTGGAGCACTTCATAATGACACTGTTATGGCAGTGATTGATGTCCACAATCCGCTTTCAGGAAAGAAAGAGGGACACATAACAAAGGTTTTAAAAAGAGGAAACGAAAGATTAACAGGAGTTATAAAACGAGAGCGCAAGGGAGTTTTTGTGATTGTTCCTGACAACAAAAAAATTTATTCGCTTATAAAAACAGATGTTTTCGATGGCGTATCATCAAATGTTGGTGACAGAGTTCTGGTTGAAATAAAAGGATATGATAATGAAGAAATCCTTGGGGTAATCACAAAAAATCTTGGTGACAGCAATGAAATAAAAAGTAATGTTGATGCAATAATTGCAGAGCATTCTATAAAAGAAGAATTTGATGAAGAAACTTTATGTGAGGCTCAAAATGCACCTAAAAGAGTGTCACAAAAAGATATTGACGGAAGACTTGATTTAAGAGATAAGAAGATTTTTACTATTGATGGCGATGACGCAAGGGACTTTGACGATGCAGTATCAGTTGAAATGATAGGTGAGGAATATCTTTTGGGAGTGCATATTGCAGATGTAACAAATTATGTGTCCCCAAAAACATCACTTGATGATGAGGCATTTTTAAGAGGAACGAGTGTATATTTGGCAGACAGGGTGATTCCAATGCTTCCTTTGGAATTATCAAATGGAATTTGCAGTCTTAATCCCAATGTCAACAGACTCACATTATCAGTTTTTATGAGAATTGATAAAGAGGGAAATGTTACCTTTGACTCTTTAAAAAAGAGTGTTATCCGTTCGTGCGAAAGGCTGACCTATAACAATGTTGCAGATATTTTGGAAAATAATGATGAAAAGCTAATGAAAAAATATGCCTATATTGTTCCTGATCTTTTGAATATGCAGAAATTAGCAAAGATTTTATATGAGCGAAGAAAAAAGAGGGGTTCAATAAATTTTGATTTTCCTGAAGCACAAATTATAACAAATGATATTGGCGAGCCTGTTGACATTGTCAAAAGTGAGAGAAGAGTATCACATAAGATGATTGAGGAATTTATGCTATGTGCCAACGAAACTATTGCAGAAATGGCATTTTGGGCAGAGTTACCCTTTGTCTATCGTGTGCACGAACCTCCATCATTGGAAAAGACAAAGGATTTCAATAAATTTTTATATAATTTTGGGTATAGCCTGAAAGGTAAAATTGATGAAGACAACCCTGTGCATCCGAAAGCATTTGCACAAATTGCAGAAAAAATCAAAGGGACAAATGAAGAAATAATGATTTCAACATATATGCTCCGTTCCTTGATGAAAGCGGAATATAGGGACGAAAATCTTGGTCATTTCGGACTTAGTGCAAAGTATTATTGTCATTTCACATCTCCGATAAGAAGATATCCTGACTTGATGATACACAGAATTTTAAAAGAATATATTGATGGTGGAGAAGTCTTTGAATATGAAAAAATAGTTAAAGAAGCCTCAACTCATTCAAGCGACAAGGAAATTGATGCAGAATTCTGTGAACGAGATGTTGACGATTTGATGAAAACTGCGTATATGTCAAAGTTCATCGGTGAAGAATTCAACGCGCGTGTTTCATCGGTTACAAACTTTGGAATATTCGTTCAGCTTGAAAATACAGTTGAGGGATTAATCCGTCTTGCAGATATGAAGGACGATTATTATGAATATGACGAGAATACAAAGATTATCCGCGGAAAAGATACTTTTAGGGAATATAAAATCGGAGATATGATAGATGTCATATTAGTTAGCTGTAAGCTGTCAGAAAGACAGATCGATTTTGTCAGAAAAGAAGATTATAATAAGAGCATTATAAC
>JAZNGS010000207.1:0-5057 GCA_045576555.1 Clostridia bacterium
CCTGTGTCGCCTACCTGACCGCCCATTTCTGCATAGAAAGTAGTCTTGTCAGTAACAACAATACCATTTTGTCCACCTTTAATTGAATTTGCTTTTTCATCTTCAACTGCAATTCCTAAAATCTTTGCATCAATAGTCAAATCAGAATATCCAACAAATTCTGTAGCCTTTTCCACATCAAATTCAAAATTATCTGCTCCGTCCCATGATGAGCCTTCTTTTCTTGATGCTCTTGCAGTATCCTTTTGTTCCTGCATACACTTATTAAATCCGTCTACATCAACTTCCAATCCGTTTTCTGCTGCGATTTCGATTGTCAAATCAAGCGGGAATCCGTAAGTATCGTGAAGTTTGAATGCTTCTTCGCCTGAAAGCTGGTTTTTATCTGCTTTTTTAGCATCTTGGACATAACCATTTAACACTACAAGACCATTGTCAATTGTAGCATCAAATCTTTCTTCTTCAATCTTTATGATTTTCTTGATGTAATCTCTCTTTTCGTCAAGTTCAGGATAGCCTGACTTTGATTCGTCAATCACAGTATCTGCAACCTCAAACAAGAACTGTCTATTAATATTCAATAGTTTTCCATGTCTTGCAGCTCTTCTTAAAAGTCTTCTCAAAACATATCCTCTTCCCTCGTTTGATGGAATAACTCCATCAGAAACCATCATAACAGTTGAACGGATATGGTCTGTTATAACTCTCAAAGACACATCTGTTTTTTCATTGTCCTTATAGTTAACACCTGCAATCTTTGAAATATGTGCCATAACATTCTTAACTGTGTCAACCTCAAAAAGATTTGCAACACCCTGATTAACCGCAGCAAGTCTTTCAAGTCCCATACCTGTATCAATATTAGGATTTTCAAGGCGGTTATAGTTTCCGTCTTCGTCCTTATCAAACTGTGTGAACACCAAATTCCACACTTCCATAAATCTGTCACAGTCGCATCCAATTTTGCAATCAGGACCGCAAGCCAAATGTGCACCTCTGTCAACATGGATTTCCGAGCATGGACCGCAAGGACCTGTTCCGTGTTCCCAGAAGTTGTCCTCTTTACCCATCTTGACAACCCTTTCAGGATTTACGCCAACTTCATTAACCCATATATCTCTTGCTTCATCGTCTTCTTCATATATTGTTATCCACAAATCATCAGGATTAAAGCCCATAACCTCGGTCAAAAATTCCCACGCCCAAGTAATTGCTTCTTTCTTAAAATAATCTCCGAAAGAGAAGTTTCCGAGCATTTCAAAGAAAGTTCCGTGACGGGCGGTTTTCCCCACTCTTTCAATGTCGGGTGTTCTGATACACTTTTGACAAGTGGTAACTCTCTTTTTAGGCGGAATTTCCGCACCTGTAAACCATTTTTTCATAGGTGCCATTCCTGAATTTATTAAAAGCAAGCTCGCGTCATTTTGAGGCACAAGCGGAAAACTTCCCAATCTCAAACAACCCTTACTCTCAAAAAATCTCAAAAATTTCTCTCTTATTTCGTTTAATCCCATTTTTTCCATAATGTATGCTCCTTAATATTCATTTGTACGCATTATTCTTTTTAATGCATACCAAGCCAAGATACATTATATATAATTTGCAAAAAAAAGTCAATATTTTTCCTTATTTTATTGTCATCAAAAAATTGACATATCCCCCTGTTTGTGATAAAATCATAATGTTATACAAATGAGTGTTACAGGAGGGAAATTGATATGTCTTTCAAGCTGTTGGTTTCTTTCCTTTTAGGAATACTCTCACTAAACATTTTGAGTTGCTGGGATATATGCTCTCTGGCTATATGCCTGGTCATTGCAAATGTAATTGTATCGAAAGTTTATAAGAAAAATAATTCTCACCGAACTGTTCTTTTTATAACTGTTGCTCTTGGTGCAATTCTGACATTTTATGCACAAAGCTACGAAACAAATGGGATATACCCCATTGATGACAAATATGCAGAAATCACAGGTTATGTCTATGACATACCCCAATACGAAAATGGCAGATACACATACATAATCAAAACAGACGGAGCAAAGTACAAGGATAAAACCTATAATGCAAACGAGTTTATCAGGTTAAACACCGACAAAAAGTTAAAATATGCACAAAATTTAAGTGTGCGCGGATTTGTTGAGAGAATTGATGAGAAAATGAATTACAGCGATTTTGACTATGCATCATATCTCAAAAGCAACAAGATATTCTATAAAATTTCCGACCACGAAATTGCTACTGACAATTCCATAAGAAAACTTTTCTCACCCAGACATCTTTCTAACATTTACAAAAATAAAGTTTCCGAGCTAACTAAAAAGTTAGGCGGAAATGAGGGCGCACTTCTAAAAGCAGTTTTAACAGGAATAAAATCTGACTTTTCAGAAGAATATGAAGACCTTTTAATAAAAACAAACACAATGAGAATGCTCTACCCTGCATATCTGCATATGATGCTTATTGTTGCATTTACAAGCATTGTGTTCACAGTTTTTGGAAGAAAAACAAGAGATTATATATCAATAATCTTTATTCTATTATATGCATCAGCATTCACTGCAGGAATATCAGGAATGAAAACTGCTCTTATGTTAGCATTTTCAATAATGGCAATCAGAAAATACGGATATTTGCATTATCCTGATATTTTATCGCTTGTTCTTTTGATATTATTGGTGTTTAATCCGCTTTTGGTTCATAACACGGGGTTTGTTATCTCCGCGGTTATGAGCTGGGTATTCTTTATGCTAAAGCCTGTTGTCTATTCGTGGTTAAAGCCAATAAAACCAATTACAGCACGAAATCTTTTAACAATTTACATAATATCCTCTGTCGGAATTATTCCCATCGGAGCTTACTTTTTTGGTGCAGTTTCAGGCTACAACGGAATTTTTAATTTGCTATATTTCCCATTGGTATTTTTGATGCTTTTGTGTTTTCCGATTTTATGCATTGAGTTTTTACTCTTTTCAAGAGCTTTTATTGCAGGATATATAATGTCAGGCGCAATTTATATTATGCATAAGCTCCCCTATTTGATAGACAGGCTACCTTTGTCACACATAGGATTTGAAAGACCAAGCATAATTATGGTCATAATATCATACTTAATTGTAATTTTAATAAAAGACTTTGCAACAGGTCACAAAAAGAGATTTAGAACACAATTAATTCTTGCAATTGTTATCGGAGGATTTGTTTCCTCGGCAATGCTCTCATTTATTTCATCAGGCTCAATGAGCATAAGATTTGTGAATGTGGGACAAGGAGATGGCGCATATATAAAACTGCCTGACGGCGAGAACATAATTGTTGATGGCGGAGGCTCGGAAGATTACTCCGACTATGATGCAGGAGAAAAGTTGTTTTTGCCATATTTAAAAACCGAGGGTGCTTACAGAATTGATTTGGCAATTTTGTCGCATTACCACAAGGACCACTGTCTTGGTACAATTGCAGCACTAAAAAACCTTGATGTTCAGGCAATTTTGATGCCTGATTATATGGAAGGCAACGAATATCGCGTAGAAATAGAAACAATAGCAAAAGAAAAGAATATTGAAATAATTTATCCAAATGACAAGGATAAAATCAAATTTGATTCCGGAGCAGAGATTGAGATAATATCTGCCGGAAATAATTATTCAGAAAACGATACATCATTAGTGTTCACCCTTAATTGCAACAATTTCAGCGCACTATTCACAGGTGACACAACACAATATACCGAAAATAAATATATTGATGAATTTAGTGATATTGATTTATTAAAGGTTGCTCATCACGGTTCTGCAACCTCAACATCATCAGAATTTCTTGAAAAGACTGCACCAGAATATGCAGTTATCAGCGTTGGTGAAGATAATTCATATCTTCTTCCGAATGACAAGGTTGTCAGCCGACTAAAGAAATCAGGAGCTTATGTGATGCGAACAGACAAATTAGGAGATATACGATTTGACATAAGTAGATTTGGTACAATATCATACAGTTCATACTATCCCGATAATCAAGAATGGAGGTAGAAAAATGCCTGAAAAATCAGGAGTTGCACAACTCAAGCAAAAGCTGAAATCAGGAGAAATCGGCGGAATATACCTCCTTTACGGACAGGAGGTATATATAAAAGACAGCTACATAAAGAAAATGTTTGATATGGTTGATGACGGAGGTATGGCTGATTTCAATAAAATCATATTTGATGGCGAAAAAGCTGATATCAGTGAAATTGACGATGCTATTGAGAGTTTCCCTATAATGTGTGAGAAAAAAGTTGTTTTGATTAAAGACAGCAATATCTTTTCAAAAGCTAAAGATGAAATTAAGCAATATTGGACAAAAAGACTTGACAATATCCCTGATTATCTTACCATTATTTTTGATGAAAAGACAATAGACAAACGAAACGCAGTATATAAAAAGCTGACATCAGTCGGAGTTGCAGTTGAATTTGAATTTATGGACGATAAAGATACTGTCACATGGGTTGAACGACAGGTGTTAAACAGCAAAAAGAAAATTGCAAAAGATGTCGCGCAGTATTTTGTGAGTGTGTGCGACGCAGGACTTTCAAATATAAAAAACGAGCTTGATAAACTCCTCTCCTATTGCGATACCCAAATTGGAAAAAGCGATGTGGACAAAATTGTTTCAAAATCTGTCAATGTGAGAGTTTTTGAACTCACCGACCACATTATGTCAAAAAATTCAGACGGTGCAATGAAGATACTTTCTGATTTGAAAACAATCAAGGAGCCTGCAGCAAGGCTTATGTATATCCTCTCCTCCACCTTTGACAAAATGCTATACAGCGCATTGGCGGTTGCAGAGGGAAAAAGTTATGCTCAAATAGCTCCGATTATCAAAGCCACTCCTTATATTGCTCAAAAATATGCAAATTCAGCACGGAGTTTTGGAGAAAATTATCTTGTGGACAGAATAATAGCTGCCGCAAACATTGATTTGGACATCAAAAACGGTCTAATCGGTGATTGGGAAGCATTAGAATTATATGTTATAGACAGTTGTGAAAAAATAAAATAAAGAAAGAGGTA
>JAZNGS010000208.1:0-1921 GCA_045576555.1 Clostridia bacterium
ATCCTTATGTGAGTACAATTCGTGGCTATCACCAAAGCTTGCAATGTTTTCATTATAAAGTGAATAATCACTCTTTGCACCTGCAGGTGTGACACTTCCCTTATAGAGCTTTAGTCTTACCTCACCTGTTACAGTTTCTTCCATCTTGTCAACCATAGCTGAAAGAGATTCACGAAGCGGTGTGTACCACTTTCCGTCATAAACTAGTTCAGAGAACTTAATAGCAGCCTGACGCTTGAAGCTCTGTGTATCTCTGTCAAGACACAAATATTCCAATTCTTCCAATGCCTTATAAAGAATTGTTCCACCAGGAGTTTCATAAACTCCTCTTGATTTCATACCAACAAGTCTGTCCTCAACGATATCTGCAATACCAACGCCATATGCTCCGCCGATTTCGTTTAGCTTTTCAACCAATGGTCTTGGAGCCATCTTTTCGCCGTCAATTGAAACAGGAACACCCTTTTCAAATCCGATTGTGACATATTTTGCTTCATCAGGAGTTTTTTCAGGCGGAACTGTCAACTTTAACAAGTTATCCAATTGAGGCTCGTTTGCAGGGTCCTCCAAATCCATACCTTCGTGGCTGATGTGCCATATATTTCTGTCTCTTGAATACAAGTCTTTCTTTGTTACAGGAATTTCAATTCCGTGAGCTTGTGCATAATCAACTGCATCTTCTCTTGATTTGATGTCCCAAATTCTCCAAGGAGCTATAATCTTTAAATGAGGAGCCAATGCTTTAATAGTAAGCTCAAAACGAACCTGGTCGTTTCCTTTTCCTGTTGCACCGTGACAGATTGCTGTCGCACCCTCTGCTAACGCAATTTCAACAAGTCTTCTTGTAATGATAGGACGAGCGTGTGAAGTTCCCAAAAGATATTTACCTTCATAAACTGCGCCTGCTTTTAATGTAGGGAAAATAAAATCTTTTACATACTCATCTCTCAAATCCTCTATGTAGCACTTTGATGCACCTGACTTAATCGCTCTTTCCTCAAGTCCGTCAGTTTCTTTTCCTTGTCCCACATCTCCGCAAACTGCAATAACCTCACAGTCATAATTTTCTCTTAACCAAGAGATAATTATTGAAGTATCAAGACCTCCTGAATAAGCTAATACGATTTTTTCTTTTGCCATGGTTGCATTTCCTCCTTTTTTGTTGTAAAATATACAATATAATACTTTTATAATTTAATTTTAACTATATTGTATATTATACAACATATTTTATAATTATGCAACAGAATAATATATACAAAAATTATACGAAAGTGAGGTCGTTTTTTGTGATAATTTTAGGTATTGACCCAGGTTATGCAATTGTCGGAGTTGGAGTAGTTGAATATATAGGCAATAAATTCAGGCCCATTGAATATAACGCAATCACCACAAATGCACATACTCCGACATCATTGAGGTTAAAAACAATCTATGATGAGATTAATAATTATATTGACAAATACAAGCCGGATGCAATAGCGATAGAAGAATTGTTTTTCAATAACAACGCAAAAACCGCTATTGCAGTTGCACAAGCAAGAGGAGTTTTGATTGTGAGTGCAACAAATAAGGGTATTCCAATTTATGAATACACACCTCTGCAGATAAAACAAGCAGTTACAGGTTACGGAAGAGCAGACAAAAACCAAATTCAGCAAATGGTCAAAATGCTTTTAAACTTAAATGCAGTACCAAAGCCTGATGATGCAGCAGATGCGTTGGCTGTTGCAATCTGTCATGCACATTCAGGAGCTATGAATGACAAGCTCGGACTTAACAAACTATGATGTTACAAACATTTAATAAAATCGTAAACGCGCAACAATTGACTATATTTTTATCCTAATGTATTATATAGTTAGGTAATTTTACATAATCCGAACTTTAAGAAAGGATATTTTTTAAAATGTATTATTAT
>JAZNGS010000209.1:0-2605 GCA_045576555.1 Clostridia bacterium
ATAACAGAAAGCGAAACAATAAAAAAAGGACATCAAACACTTACAAGAACAAGTACCGCCAAAACTTCAGTTGATAATGTCTTAACAGTTTTAATAAACTGTCTTGGCGAGAAAATAAAAGATTTTGATATTGACATTAATATACCAGGAGGAATTCCAATTGATGGCCCATCTGCAGGAATAGCACTTTTTCTTTGTTGTTATTCAGCACTCACGAAAACACCTGTTCCAAATACACTTGCTCTAACAGGTGAAATATCTATAAAAGGTGATGTTTTACCTGTAGGAGGAGTGCGTTCAAAGATAGATGCAGCAATATCAGCAGGCGCAAATAAAGTTATAATTCCAAAAGCAAACTATTGTTCTCAACTTGAAAATTTGAATATAGAAATTGTGCCTGTAGAAAATATAAGTGAAATCATAAAAATGGTTACAAAAAGTGAAGGCAATCAAACAGAATTGGCAATTGCCGAAAAAATATAAAAAAGATGCTGATTTTTTCAGCATCTTTTTTCTACTTACCAACACAAAAATCATGAAACACTGCCGCAACTATATCATCCGACACAACTGCACCTGTTATTTCACCCAACGCATCAATTGCAAGATTTAAATCAATTGATGCAATATCGGAAGGCATTCCACATTCTATACTCTCCCCAACTCTTATTAATGCTTCTTTTGCATTTGTCAGGGCACTGATATGGCGCATATTGGTAACAATCACTCCGTCACTCTTTATAAGTTCACCAATACTGTTCAATATCTTAATTTCATCAATGAGTTTTTGTGTCCCCTCTCCTGTTTTGACAGATATTAAGACAGGCTCATCATCAATAATTTTTCTAATCTCATCAATCGCAGAATCATCGCCTATATCAGTTTTGTTAACTATAACTATTCTTTTTTTATCTTTAGTCTTTTCTAAAATTTTAATTTCTTCATCATCAGGCTTTTGGGTTGCGTCAAATAAAACCATAACAAAATCAGAATTTTCTATGCTCTTTAGCGACCTTTCAACACCGATTTTCTCAACCTCATCATCAGTTTGTCTTATCCCTGCGGTATCGGACAAAACAAGCATAACACCATCAACATTAACACTTTCTTCTATTACATCACGAGTTGTTCCTGCAATATCTGTAACAATTGCTCTTTCCTCTTTTGCAAGAAAGTTTAATAGCGATGACTTGCCGACATTTGGTTTTCCGACAATCGCAGTTTTAATCCCGTCTTTAATAATCTTACCATTTTCCGATGTCAAAAGCAATTTTTCAATCTCTTTTTGAGCTTCATATGCTTGTATTTTTATATCATCACAAGTTACATCTTCCAATTCCTCATCAGGATAGTCGATTATAACCTGCATAGATGCAGCAAGTTTTAAGAGTTTTTGTCTTATTTCATTTATTTTAACTGACAGACTTCCACCTGATTGAGAAAGTGCATTATCTCTTGCAAGAGCATTTTTTGAATTGATAATATCAATAACCGCTTCTGCTTGTGACAAGTCAATTCTTCCATTTAAAAACGCACGCTTTGTAAATTCTCCTGCTTCTGCATGATATGCACCAAGCTCAATAAGTCTTTTTAAAACTCCCCTTGATGATACCATTCCCCCATGAGTGCTGATTTCAACAACATCTTCACAGGTATAGCTCCTCGGAGCTTTCATAACAGTTACCAATACCTCATCAATTCTTTTTAAATTACTATCTGTTATATGACCATAATGAACTGTGTGAGTAGGTACATCACAGAGTTTGTCCCTACCAACAAAAGCCTTGTCTGCAATTTCGATTGCTCTGTCGCCGCTTAATCTTACAACTGCAATTCCTCCTGTTCCCAAGGGGGTTGAAATTGCTGCTATTGTTCTATTCTTCAAAAAAATCAATCCTTATTTGTTTTCTAATAGCTTTTTAAGCTCTTCCATAAATGTTTCTATATCTGAAAAATGCTTATGTACTGATGCAAATCGAACATATGCAACTTCGTCAATTTCTTTTAAGTGACTCATAACTCTTTCACCAATTTCAGTGCTTGTTACTTCCTTAACTGCTGCCTGATATAATTCGCTTTCAATATCGTCAGCAATCTTCTCCATTTGCTGAAGTGTTACAGGTCTTTTTTTGCAGGCTGTTATAATTCCTCTTATAACCTTATCACGACTATATGGATCTCTGGAATTATCCTGCTTTATAACCACCAAAGAAATAGTTTCCAAAGTTTCATAAGTTGTAAATCTTCTCTGGCATTGTAGACATTCGCGTCTTCTTCTGATTGCATTTCCCTCTTCTGTGGGACGGGAATCTATAACCTTTCCTTCTGCATATCCGCAATAAGGACATTTCATAAGCTACACCTCACATATTTTATCTTATTAAATTATATATTAATTGTCAAAATTATTCAATAACTGTTTGGTTACAATTATTTTACAACATCTATACCATCAAGTTTTACCAATACCAATTCCCTGCCTATAGTTATGATTTTTTCCCAAGGAATTATATAATCATTCCTCTTCGAGAAGAAACTAAAAACACTTCTTCTCCCTGGAATAATGATTGATGTAATTTTGCCTGTTTCAAAATCAATATCAACA
>JAZNGS010000210.1:0-3261 GCA_045576555.1 Clostridia bacterium
CGATAATAAAGATATCTTACAAGAGGCAGAAAATAAAAGTAAACTAAAAATTAAATATTGGGTATATATAAAAAATTTTCCATTATTCGCAAAAACAAAAATCACACCTTGACAGGAGAAAGGCAAGAGGATAGTTCCACCATCTTAACAAATTGGGATGCATTGCAGTGCATCTCTTTTCTTTTACTTTGAATTTATCCAATTCTCATATATTTTTACTAATTTAAGTGATAATTATTAACAAATTTGGAAAAAATGATAAAAATTTAACGGAAACTATTGTATATTTTAAAATTTTGAGGTACAATATAGAATGATAAGCAATGGACTAAATCCGAATGCTTAAAAATCAATAACAAATATATGGAGGAATTTACTATGTCAGTAAAAGTTGCAATTAACGGTTTCGGTCGTATCGGTCGTCTTGCTTTCAGACAGATGTTCGGTGCAGAGGGTTATGAAGTTGTTGCTATCAACGATTTGACAGACCCAAAAATGTTGGCTAATCTTCTTAAGTATGACACTGCTCAAGGTGGATACTGCGGAACAATCGGCGAAGGACTTCACACAGTTGAAGCTGGCGAAGGTTCAATCACAGTTGACGGCAAGAAGATCACAATCTATGCTGAAAAAGACGCAAAAGACCTTCCTTGGGGAGAATTGGGAGTAGATGTTGTATTGGAATGTACAGGTTTCTACTGCTCAAAAGAAAAGTCACAAGCTCACATTGATGCTGGTGCAAAGAAAGTTGTTATTTCTGCTCCTGCAGGTAACGATTTGAAGACTATCGTTTACAGTGTTAACGAAAATACATTGACAAAAGATGATACAATCATCTCAGCTGCATCATGTACAACAAACTGCTTGGCTCCTATGGCTAAAGCATTGAATGATTTTGCTCCTATCCAATCAGGTATCATGGCTACAATTCACGCATACACTGGTGACCAGATGATTCTTGACGGTCCACACAGAAAGGGTGACTTGAGAAGAGCAAGAGCAGGTGCTGCTAACATCGTTCCTAACTCAACAGGTGCTGCAAAGGCTATCGGTCTTGTTATTCCTGAATTGAACGGCAAGTTAATCGGTGCTGCACAGAGAGTTCCTGTTCCAACAGGTTCAACAACAATACTTACAGCTGTTGTTAAGGGTAAGGACGTAACAGTTGACGGTATCAACGCTGCTATGAAAGCTGCAGCTTCAGAAAGCTTTGGCTACAACGAAGACCAAATCGTTTCATCAGATGTTATCGGTATGAGATATGGTTCATTGTTCGATGCTACTCAAACAATGGTTGCTAAAATTGCTGATGATTTATATGAAGTTCAGGTTGTTTCATGGTATGATAACGAAAACTCATACACAAGCCAAATGGTTAGAACAATCAAGTATTTCGCTGAATTGAACTAATTTCATAAATTTTAAAGGAGCTGTCAAATTGACAGCTCCTTTTTATTGCATAAATGCATCCTTTATATGATTTATTTCCTTTAACACAGGCTTATCACCAATCATATTATAATAAACTTCAACGACATCAAATCTTACCTCTTCGTCTATGTTCCCTCTCATATAATATTTTGCACACAAAATCAATTTTTGTCTTTTTCGATAATCAACAAATTCGCTTGCGTTTCCATAAAATGCATTCTTCCTTGTTTTCACCTCGACAAACACAGTACAATGCTCATCAAGTGCAATAATATCAATTTCTCCGTATCTTGAATGAAAATTTCTGTCTACTATCGTATAACCGAGTTTTTTTAAATATTCACACGCAGCACTCTCGCCAAAATCGCCTATTTCCTTTGTTTTCATAGCTTATCCCCCAATATCTTTGTCAAAAATGTTCTTCTGTGAATTTCACATGGGCCATATTTTTTTAATAAATCAGTATGTAACTTTGTTCCATAACCCTTGTGTTTTGCAAACTCATATTCGGGATATTTTTCGGAAATTTCCGTGATATATCTGTCCCTTGCTACCTTTGCAAGTATTGATGCTGCGGCAATTGAAATGCTTTTTGCATCACCTTTTACTATTGTTTGGTGCGGAGTGTTCATATTTTTTATGCTGTTACCATCAATCAGCGCATAATCAGGTTTTATATTCATTCCGTCAAGTGCATTATTCATTGCAATATGAGTTGCATTTAAAATATTTATCTCATCAATTATATTTTCATCAACACTTGCAATATTATATGCTACTGCTTTTTCTATGATTTCATCAAACAACTGTTCCCTCTTCTTTTCGGATAGCTTTTTTGAGTCGTTAATCCCATTTATAACACAATCTTTAGGCAGTATTACACACGCAGCATAAACAGGACCTGCCAACGGACCTCTTCCTGCCTCGTCAATTCCGCAGACCAATTCATATCCTTTTTCATTCATCTCTTTTTCAAAAAGCCACATTTCCTCCTGACGTTTTAGTTCTTCTTCCGTTGAAATTCTCATAAATTTCCCCTCTTTAAAAATTTTTTCAATTATATTATAGCATTTTTTCTTGCAATATGCTATAATAAATATAAAAAAAGATAAAAATTGGTGAGAAAAATGATTTTTAGAAGAGAAATAACAGACCAGGTCAAAATTCAATATATAATTTTATATACCTTGAATGAGGCTGACAGAATAGTTACGCACGACCAATTGACCTCATTGGTATTGGATAAATGCGATATTCCTTTCACAGAGTTTAGAATAGCAATTGATAATCTTGAGAAAATCGGACATATTCGAGTGTTTTCACCTGATGACAAGCAAACCTACTGCGAGCTTTTGCCATTGGGAAAGGAAGCAAACTCATTCTTTAACAAAAAAATCCCCCACTCTATAAGATATGCAATAAGGGATTACATCAAGCCATTTTTCAGAGAAGAGATAATAAAAAGAAGTGTGGTTGGTGAGTTGCTACCGCTTAATGAAAATGAATATATGGCAGATTTGGGCGTCTATGACGGAAAAACTCCGCTTATGAAAATTTGTATGTATGCAGGAACAAGAGCTTATGCAAACAGTATGATAAGGGAATTTAAAAGGGACCCACAGCTTGTTTACGAAACGGTGCTTGAACTGTTGGGAAATGAACAAGAACCACCTAAAAGTGATGAACCACAAAATCTTGATGATTAAGTTAAAAAAGGCTGAACGATTAATTTCGTTCAGCCTTTTATATTTTACCCTAATGCCACATCCAAAAACATCATAAGAGCGAAACCGATTGCGGCACCGATTGTGCCGATATTGCTATGACTTC
>JAZNGS010000211.1:0-3220 GCA_045576555.1 Clostridia bacterium
CGCAACAGTTAAGGTTTCTCTTGACAATTTGTTCTCACAGATTGACGAGGGTAATATGAAAGAACTAAATGTCATCATCAAAGCCGATGTTCAGGGCTCTGTTGAAGCTGTTAAGCAATCGTTGGAAAAACTTTCAAATGAAGAAGTAAGAGTAAGAGCAATCCACGGCGGTGTTGGTGCAGTTAACGAATCAGATGTTATGCTTGCAAATGCATCAAATGCTATTATTGTAGGCTTTAATGTAAGACCTGACGCAGGTGCTGCAGCCGCTGCATCACAACACGATGTTGATATAAGACTTTATCGAGTTATCTATCAGGCAATTGAAGAAATTGAGGCTGCTATGAAGGGTATGTTAGACCCTGAATTTAAAGAAGTTGTTATCGGTCATGCTGAGGTAAGACAGACATTCAAGGTTTCAGGTGTCGGAACTATTGCAGGTTCTTATGTAACAGATGGTAAGATTACAAGAAATGCACAGGTTAGACTTGTTAGAAACGGTATTGTTGTGCATGAGGGTGCAATTGACAGCTTGAAGAGATTTAAGGACGATGCAAAAGAAGTTTCTGACGGATTTGAATGCGGTATCGGTCTTGAAAACTTCAACGATATTAAGGAAGCTGATATTATTGAATGTTTCATTATGGAGGAAATAGAAAGATAATTTATGGCTAAAGAGAGAATTAATAAAATTAATGAAGAGGTTATGCGTGAGTTAGCAGTTATCATAAGAGAACTCAAGGATAAGCGTATACCTATGATAACAAGCGTTGTTTCGGTAAATGTTACAAATGATTTAAGCTATGCCAAAGCATATATAAGTGTTTTTGGTGATGAAAATGTTCAAAAAGAAGCAATTAAGGGATTAAAGAGTGCAAGCGGATATATAAGACGCGAAATCGGTCATAGACTACAGCTTCGTCACACTCCTGAATTCATTTTTGAACTTGACCATTCCATAGAGCATGGCTCAAAAATAACGCAGATGTTGAGAGATATTAATAAAGAGGGTTAATCAATGCAAACGATTATTGAAATGATTAATAATGCCAAGGACATTGCAGTACTTTCACATATTGATGAGGACTGCGATGCCTTGGGTAGTTCTCTTGCAGTGCAGGAAATGCTTAAAAATAAGGGGAAAAATGCGTGTTACTACATTGAAAAACCGCTTGAGAAAAAGCTATCTTTTTTAAGTGATGACTACAAGATTTATGATGAAAATGAAAAAAAGCATTTTGATCTTGTAATCTGTCTTGACAGCGGTGATTTAAAAAGACTTGGAAAAAGAGCAGAGATTTTGGAAAATGCAGATAAGTCTGTTTGCATAGACCATCACTATACCAATATCGGATATTGCGATGAAAATTTGATTGACGGTGATGCGTCCTCAACTTCGGAAATGGTATATGATTTGTTGGTCGAAATGGGGGCAGAAATCACAAAGAGTATGGCAGTAATGCTATATTGCGGAATTATGGGTGACACAGGTTGCCTAAAATATGGCTGTGCCACATCAAAAACTGCTTTTGTGATATCAAAACTTATGGAATATGGTTTTGACCATGCATATTATTGTCGTAGAATTTTTGATTTGGATCCCGTTGAGATTGTAAAATTAAGAGGTTATGTTATGAACAATCTCGAAAGCTATTATGATGGCGAGGTAACACTGGGCTGGGTTGATGAAAAGATTTTAAACCAATTCGGAGTCAGTGAATGTGACACAGGCAATATTGTAAATATTCCAAGAAGTGTTGAGGGAACAGAGGTTGCAGCATTTATAAAAAAGACTGAAGAAAAGGTTAAAATCAGCTTAAGGTCAAATGGAAAATATAATGTAGGAGAGATTGCTCTAAAACTTGACGGAGGCGGTCACGAAATGGCTGCAGGTGCTTCGGTTGGGAATATTTCCATTGATGAAGCAAAGGACAAGCTACTAAAAGCAATTGGAGAGGTTATTAATGGTTGAATATGATAAAGATGCGATTGTGTATCCATATATAACTGAATATTTGAGAAAAGAAATTCCTGCACATTCAGGAATTTTAAAAGAGCTTGAGGAATATGCCGAAGCTCATTCAGTTCCGATTGTTCAGCCTGAAACTGCACAGCTTTTATCTGTTTTATGTGCAATAAAAAGGCCTTTGAGAATTTTGGAGGTTGGTTGTGCGATTGGATATTCTGCGATTTTAATGTCAGAATTTTTAGAAAATGGCGGAACAATCACAACTCTTGAATGGGATGCAGATACTGCCGAAATTGCCAGAGAAAATATTAAAAAAGCAGGACTTTCGGAAGTTATAAATGTTATATGCAACGATGCAAAAGAGGTTATTCCTACCTTGAGCGCTGAATATGATATTATCTTTTTGGATGGTCCTAAAGCTCATTATATTTATATGTTAAATGACTGTATAAGACTTTTGAAAAAAGGCGGTTTGCTGATTGCTGATAACGTTTTATATAAGGGAATGACCGCTGATGATGAGCATGTTATAAGAAGAAAAATAACAATAGTAAAAAGATTAAGAAGATTTATTTCGGCCCAGATGCAAAGAAATGAGTTAAAAACTGTTGTTCTGCCTTTGGGCGATGGAGTGACGGTTGGGGTTAAATTATGAAAGGAATTATTATGAAAAAACCTGAATTATTAGCACCTGGGGGCAGTCTTGAAAAATTAAAGGCTGCTATTAATTATGGTGCTGATGCAGCGTATATAGGCGGAGAGGCATTTAGCCTAAGAGTTGCCGCTGAAAATTTTTCGTATGAAGATATGAAAGAAGGCATAAAATATGCCCACGACAGAGGCAAAAAGGTTTACTTAACCGCAAATATATTGCCTCATAATGATGATATTAAAGAATTTGAAAAGTTCATAGAAGAAATCAAACCTCTTGGCTTTGATGCAGTTTTAATAGCTGATTTGGGTATGTTTGATATGATGAGAGAGCTTGCTCCTGAAATACCAGTTCATATCAGTACTCAAGCCAATAATGTCAATTATCGTTCTGCTTGTGCATGGCACAAATTAGGTGCAAAAAGAGTTGTTCTCGCAAGAGAAATGAGCTTTGATGAAATAAAGGAAATCAGAGAAAAAATCCCTGAGGATATGGAAATCGAAGCCTTTGTTCACGGTGCTATGTGTATCTCATATTCGGGAAGATGTCTTTTGTCAAACTATATGACTCACAGAGATGCAAATATGGGTGCTTGTGCA
>JAZNGS010000212.1:0-8507 GCA_045576555.1 Clostridia bacterium
AAGTGCTTTGCATAGAAGCAATAGTTTTGATTTGGCTTGTTTAAAGCCTTTTTCAAGATGTGAAATTCACAGGAAAACTCTGCTGTGGCAAATAAAATTGCCGCAGTTTTTTTGTTTTTGGCGGCACAAATGGAGGGATTACAAATGAAAACAAAAAGATTTTTATCACTTTTCATTATCATTTCTATGATAATGAGCTTTATCGGTGTTTTTGCCACCGCAGAACAGGGAGATGTTGTTCAGGACGAACATATCTCAATTATTCACAACATAGCCAATAAATATATGGGTGAATCAATACTGACCGATGAAAATATTTATTGGTTTTTAGCAGACTTAGCAGAGTATAGAAACCTATACCCTGAAAGCGAACTTGTTATGAGCGAGGAACTAAAGCAAAGCTGTCTTGATAAGGTTATTGACTTTGCTGATACTGCAACATCGGCTGGTGATTTGTCAAAATCAATTATTGCACTTCGTTCTCTTGGCTATGTCGCTAAAAAAGTAACAACAAAAGATTCAAGAGATATAGATGTTGTTGCAAAATTGACTGCTCTTGTAGATTTGCAGGCAGAAGAAGTCATTAATCCTTATACGCTTTCGTATGTAATAATCGCATTGCAGCAAGGAGCAGACTATGCAACAGAAGCGCAGATGAACTGGCTAATTGATAAGGCTGTTGACACTAAAGTCGCATGGCAGGATACAATGTGGGGACCTGATGGCGCAGCTCCGATGGTTTTGGCGCTTTTGCCGCATTATAATACAAATGATAGTATTAAAATTTTGGTGGATGAAACAATTGAAATCATAAAAGCATGCCAGACAGACTCAGGAATGATGAGTGAGAGTGTTTGCTCAACAGGTGTTTCAATGGTAGCACTTGCATCAATGGGAATTGACTGCGAAACAATTGTTAAGAATGAAAAAAATCTTATTGATGGATTAATGTCATATAAAACTGAAGGTCTTGATGGATTTAATCAGTGGGGATATTCATTTGATACAGAACAGGGATTCAGGGGCTTGCTTGCATGGCAGCTTTCAAAGCAAAATAAGAGAATTTATGATTTCTATTCATATCCGATGAATGAGGCAAGAGCAACTGCTAACTTGCCGGAGCCAGAGCCTGAACCTGAACCTGAACCAGAGTATCCGTCTTATGAATCACCAGACACAGTTTCAATCAAAGTTAAGGTTATGACTCATAATGAAGATGATTGCAATAATTCATACACATACAAAAACAATTCGAACAAGTACAGGGCTCTTGTTAACGAAACAGTTATTGCCGAAATCGGATCCAGTGTGTTTGATGTTTTAGACGAAGCCTTAACAAGAAATCATATAGATTATGTTGAGGGAAGCAGAGGATACATAGTATCAATTGATGATATAGGTGAATTTGACCACGGAGATAAATCAGGATGGATGTTTTTAGTGGATGGCGAATATGTAAAAGAGGGTAGTCGTTCAAAATTGCTATTAGATGATGCGGTTGTAGTTTGGTTCTATACAGATAATTATGTAAAAGAAAAGGGTTCGGAAGATTTTTCTGATTCATCGGAAGACGACACTGATATCAGCGAAAAAGAGGAAACTGAAACTAAAACAAATGATGAGGAAAATCAAATAATAGGACTACCTGACAAAAATCCTGATGTTTTAAAACCTGCAATAAAATTTGAAGAAAAAACATTTGAGGATATTAAAAATCATCAAAATCAGTCTGTGATAGAGGAGCTTGCAATAAGGGGAATTATTAATGGAATGACAGATAGCAAATTTTGTCCTGATAATACTATGACAAGAGCAGAATTTTCAACAATTGTTGTAAGAGCACTTGGAATTTTAAATAAGGAAAATTCAGTATTTAGCGATGTTTTACAAGATGAATGGTATTATGATTATGTTAATATCGCATATCACTATGGTATTGTGAATGGAATGACTGAAACTGAATTTAGTCCTATGGGGACAATCACTCGCGAACAGGCTGCAACAATGGTACAAAGAGCTTCAGTTCTTTGCGGAATTAAAACAGAAATTGATTCAACTGATGCAAGAAATATACTTGCTCAATTTGATGATTATATAACTGTTTCCGATTGGGCACAGGCATCTATGGCATTTTGTTACAACGAAGGAATACTTGATAACAGTGTAATAGAAATAATCCCAAAAGCCGAAATCACAAGAGCAGAGGTTGCCCAAATGGTTTATAATATGTTAAAAGAGGCCGAACTCATATGATGAGAAAGCATAAAACAAAAATTATAGCTGGAGTTATAATAATAATTTCTTTTGCTTTGGCTTTTCTTCAGGGAGAGGAAATTCCCGAAAAGCAGGAAATTTATAAAGAGAAAATAGAAGAAATTGTAATAGAAGAGGTTTCATCGGAAGAAATTCCGACGAAACCCTCTGTTCCTGAAATAAAAGAACAGGAACCCACAAAAGATGAGAAAACAGTTAGCCCAAAAGAAATTAATGAAGAAGAAAAGATAGATGATGTAAAAACAGAAAATGGTACAATCAAAAGAATGAACTGTACATTATCGGTAAAGTGTGATACAATTATAGCTAATAAGGACAAGCTGAATCAAGATAAATGGGAACTTATTCCTCTTGATGGTGTTATATTTGCTGAACAAACTGTTACATTTTATGAGGGAGAGAATGTTTTCAATCTCCTGACTCGTGAAATGAAAAGACATAAAATTCATCTGGAATTTGTATACACACCTATTTATAACAGTGCTTATATAGAGGGCATTGCAAATCTTTATGAGAATGATTGCGGTGAAAATTCAGGCTGGATATATTTTGTAAATGGACATTCTCCAAATTTTGGATGTTCAAATTATCAGCTCAAACAGGGCGACAAGGTGGAGTGGGTTTATTCTTGCGACCTTGGAAGAGATGTCGGAGGAGAATATGAAAAATAAGGAATTTGGGACATATCACCCTTTTGTAAATTTTTTATATTTTGTAACCATAATCGGATTTTCTTGCTTGTTTATGCATCCGATTTGTTTGTGTATATCCTTTTTTTCGGCATATCTATATTCCGTGATAATAGGAGCAAATATCAAACCAAAATATATAATTTTATTATTTATCAGTATGTCGATTTTAAATCCGTTATTTAACCACGAGGGGGTTACGATACTTTCATATTTTCCGAACGGAAATCCTTTGACATTGGAGTCAATAATTTATGGTGTATCAGCATCGGTTATGCTTATAAGCGTTGTATGTTGGTTTTCTGCTTATAACGAAATTATGACAAGTGATAAATTCATATATCTTTTTGGCAGAATAATTCCGTCAATGTCGCTTGTTTTGTCAATGACATTAAGATTTGTGCCGAGATTTACTGAAAAAATGAAAAAAGTTTTAGATGCACAAAAAACTATTGGAAAAGGAATTGGTGACGGAAATATCATAAAACGGGCGAAAAATGGTCTTTCAATTCTCTCTGCGATGATTACCTGGTCGTTTGAAAATGCTATTGACACAGCAGACAGTATGAAATCTCGAGGCTACGGAGCCAAAGGCAGGACTTCATTTTCGATATTTTCGTTTGATAAAAGAGATAGAAAATTATTGATTTTGATAATTCTTCTTAGTGCATATATAATAGTCGGAAAAATATTCGGAGCAATTAATTTTATATATTTTCCGTCAATTAAAATGGGAGAATTGTCTTTCTATTCATTAAGTGTATTCATAGCATATTTGTTGCTTTGTTTTATACCAATTATAATTGAAATATGGGAGGTGCGAAGATGGAAAGCTTTAATATCAAAAATTTGAGTTTTACTTATCCAAATAGAGAAAAAAAAGCTCTTGATAGTATAAATCTTAAGATTAATGAGGGTGAATTTATTTGTCTTTTTGGAAAGTCAGGTTGCGGAAAAACCACTCTTTTAAGGCTTTTAAAAAGTGCTTTAGCACCTCATGGCAAAAAAGAGGGAGAAATCTTATTTCAAGAAAATCCTCTTGATGAATATAACTTCATAGAACAGGCACGAGAAATTGGCTTTGTTATGCAGAATGTGGACAACCAGATAGTTACTGATAAAGTGTGGCACGAGCTTGCGTTTGGTTTGGAGAATTTAGGAGTTCCAAGTAACGAAATCAGGGTAAGAGTGGCTGAAATGGCATCATTTTTCGGAATAGGTGAATGGTTTCATAAAAAGATTTCGGAGCTTTCAGGCGGACAAAAGCAAATTTTAAATCTTGCATCGGTAATGGTTATGCAACCAAGTGTACTGATTTTAGATGAGCCCACAAGTCAGCTTGACCCTATAGCAGCAAGCGAGTTTATAAGAACTTTGGAAAAAATAAATAAAGAGTTTGGAACAACAATCATCTTGTCAGAACATCGTCTTGAAGAAGTTTTTGCTATTTCGGATAGAGTTATTTGTATGGAGGACGGAAAGATTATCGCAGACGGAACTCCTTATGGGCTGGGGAAAAAATTGATAAAAACAGATATGTTTTTATCATTACCGACACCTGCTCGAGTTTATAGTGAGGTAGAAAAAGGAGAACATTCTCCCATAACTGTGCGTGAGGGGAAAAAGTGGCTTAAAGAATATGCAAAAGAGAATAGCCTGAACACCCAATTAATTTCTGATGATATTTATGAAATAAGCGATGTCTTAATAGAACTAAAGGATGTTTGGTTTAGATATAAAAAAGAATCAGAAGATGTAATAAAAAATCTTTGTCTTATGGTGAATAAGGGAGAAATTCTTTCTGTGCTTGGCGGTAACGGGAGCGGTAAAACAACAATGCTTTCGCTGATTTTGGGTATTAACAGACCATATCGGGGAAAGGTTTTGAGAAAAGAGATGTCAATAGGAGCATTACCTCAAAATCCGCAATGTCTGTTTACAAAAAACACTGTGCTAAAAGACCTTCTGGATATATGTAATAACGAAGAAGATGTGATGAAAACAGCAAAGTTGTGCCAAATAACAGATTTGTTGGATTATCATCCATATGATTTGTCAGGAGGGGAACAGCAGAGGGCGGCACTTTGCAAGGTGCTTTTAAAATCGCCTGAAATTCTTTTGCTTGATGAGCCGACAAAAGGTTTTGACGCACAGTTTAAAAAGATTTTTTTGAAAGTACTCAAAGAACTTAAAAAAAGCGGAAAAACTGTTGTTATGGTGTCGCACGATATTGAATTCTGTGCTGAAGTTTCCGACAGATGTGCAATGTTTTTTGATGGAAATATCACATCAATAGAAACTACGAGAAGATTTTTCAAAAATAACACATTTTATACAACAAGTGCAAACAAAATGGCAAAAAATATCATTCCTGATGCAGTTTTAGCAGAGGATATAGTTTTGGCGTGTAGGAAAAAGGAGATTAGAGAATGAAAAAACAAAATTTATTAACAGTTCTTATGGTGCTAATGGCAGTGCCTTTTACAATATTTTCAGGAATGTATTTTTTTGGTGACCGGAAGTATTATCTTATCAGTTTGTTGATTATTTTGGAAATTCTTATTCCGTTTTTTCTTTCTTTTGAAAAAAAGAAACCTAATGCAAGAGAGCTTGTTATGGTGAGCGTTTTGTGTGCAATCTGCGTTTGTTCAAGATATGTGTTTTCCTTTCTTCCACAGTTCAAACCTGTTTTGGCTCTGGTTATAATAGCAGGTGTTTGTTTCGGTGCAGAAACAGGATTTTTGGTTGGTGCTGTCACAGCCTTTGTTTCAAACTTTTTCTTTGGACAAGGCCCCTGGACACCGTGGCAAATGATTAGTTTTGGTATGGTTGGTTTTGTTTCAGGGATACTTTTTAAAAGCGGTCTTATAAAAAGTAAGAGAATACCGCTTTGTATTTTCGGTTTTTTTGCAACAGTTTTGATTTATGGTGGTATTGCAAATCTCTCATCAGTTTTTGTGATGTATCCCAAACCAACTTGGGGAAATGTTTTAAGTACTTATGCAGCAGGCATTACATTTGATTTAATTCATTCGATATCAACAGTATTCTTTCTTTTGATTTTATCGGAAACAATTATAGAGAAATTAGAAAGAGTAAAAGTAAAATATGGTTTAGAGATGTAGATATTTCTACATCTCTTTTATATTTCCTGTAGCAGGGTTGTCAATCAAAGTTCCGTCTTCTTCAAATCTTGAGCCATGGCAGGGGCAATCCCATGTGTGCTCGGCTTTGTTCCATTTTAAAGCACACCCAAGATGCGGACACCGCTTTGTAGTTGGCGTTAAAAGATTTATGCTCGATTCAAGACTATTTACCAAAAGTTGAGGTTTTAATATGCTTCTTTGGGGAGAGAAAAGTTCTTCGTATTCATTTTTGTTACCCAAAACCATATCGCAAAGCATTTTTGCAGAAATCATTGAACTTGTCATACCCCATTTGTTAAACCCTGTTGCAACAAACAAATCAGGAGTCCTTTTTGAATATCTGCCAATATAGGGAACAGAGTCAAGACTCATACAATCCTGCGTTGCCCATTCATATTTTAGCTTTGCATCAGGATAATGTTCTTTGGCAAAGTTATTAAGTTCGGTCCAGGTTCCGCCCTGTTTTCCTGTGCGGTGGCTTCCTCCGCCAATTAATAAAAGATTGTCGTAGTTTCTGAATGAAAGACCTTTTAAGTCTTCATCAACATACATTCCGTCAAGTTTTGGTGCATTACTATATGCCGACACATAACTCCGATGCTGATAGAGCTTTAAAAAATAACTTCCATGCTTATTTATGAAAGGGAAATGTGTTGCGACAATTATCTTCTTTGCTTTTATTTTTGCGCTGTCTGATATTGCAGTTGAGGGGGTTATGTCGCGGATAAATGTATTTTCGTATATATTTAAGTCTTTGGAAATTTCTTTTATAAATTTTAACGGATTAAATTGTGCCTGATTTTCAAAAACAATTGCTCCTTGAGTTTTAAAAGGGAGTTCTTTTGGCATTTCGAATTTTGCTGAAAATCCCAGGGAGTTCAGAGCATCAACTTCATTTTCTATTTTCTTTCTGTCGGTCATTGAATAGGTATATGCACTCTTTTTCTCAAAGTCGCAGTCAATTTTTCCACATAAATTTTCGTATTCTCTCAATGCATCTTCGTTTGATTTTAAATACATCTGTGCTTTTTCTTTTCCGAAATCGCATATTAATTTGTCATAAATAAGTCCATGCTGTGATGTTATTTTTGCAGTTGTGTTTTTGGTTATTCCTGATGCAATACAATTTCCCTCAACAAGAATATAATCAATTCCTTTTTGTTTTAAGAAATAGGCTGCTAAAATTCCTGCAATTCCGCCGCCGATTATTAAAACATCGGCTTTAACCTCACCCTGAAGTTTTTTAAATTCAGGTAACTTTGTTTCCTCTGCCCATACTGATTTTTTCATAAATTCCTCCGATAGTTTTTTGTTATTATACCCATATACGTCAAAATAATTATTGATTTATTTAGATTATGGTAGGATAATGTAAACAACCTAAATAAAAAGGAGAAAATTATGGAATATCGTATTGAACATTATTCTATGGGTGAGGTCATGGTGCCTGAAGACTCTTTATGGACGGCTCAAACTCAAAGAAGTTATGAGAATTTTTCATAAAGCATAAACAAAGCTCTTTTACTGCGTTAATGTCATCAAGTGACGCAATGCCGGCAGGTGAGTGAATATATCTGCAGGGGAGAGAAACTGATAGGGTGGGAACGCCGCTGTTTGATAGGTGAATGATGCCTGCATCATTTCCTCCTGCAACAAGATTTTTATACTGAACAGGGATATTATTTTTTTTGGCAAGATCATATAGCCATTCATATAAATCTTTTTTGAAGATTGTTGTTCTGTCCATAAAACTTATTGCAGCACCCTTATGCATAACTGTTGAATATGCGTGGCTCACAGAGCCCTTAACATCCGAACAGGTGGTGGCTTCCACAACTAATGCTATGTCAGGATTTATTTTTGCAGCGGCAACTCTTGCACCTCTTAAACCAACCTCTTCTTGCGTGCAAAAGCAAAAATATGTGTCATATTCAACAGGATTTTTGATTAATTCAGTTAAGACATAACAACCGACTCTGTCATCAATCGCTTTTGCTTTTATTGATTTTTCTCCAAGTTTTTCAAATTCTGTGTCAAAAGCAACATAATCGCCGAGTTTCACATATTTTTTTGCATCTTCTTCATCTTTAGCGCCTATGTCGATATATAAATCTTGAACTTTTGGGACTTTTTCACGTTCTGATTTCGTGGTGAGGTGAATGGCTTTCAATCCAATAATTCCTTTAATATTTCCAATTCTTACTTTCTTTGAAATTATAACTCTTGTATCAATTCCGCCGACAGTCATAAATTCAAGGTATCCCTCTTTTGTAATTTTGCTTATTATAAATCCAACCTCGTCTGTGTGAGCTGATACCATAACTTTTTTCGAACTGTTTGCACCTTTTTTAAATGCGATAAGATTGCCTATAGAGTCAATAGTTATTTCGTCTGCATA
>JAZNGS010000213.1:0-2464 GCA_045576555.1 Clostridia bacterium
ACGCCTGCCTCAATAGCAGCAGGCAAAACATTTTCTGTTCCTATAACATTTGTTTTAACAGCTTCAATTGGGAAAAATTCACATGACGGAACTTGCTTTAGTGCTGCTGCGTGGAATATATAATCAACTCCGTGCATCGCATTTTTAACACTCTGCAAATCTCTTACATCGCCTATATAGAATTTAATCTTGTTTGAATGTTCGGGATACTTAGCCTGATATTCGTGACGCATATCGTCCTGCTTTTTCTCATCTCTTGAGAAAATTCTGATTTCTCCGATGTCGGTTTCTAAAAAACGATTTAAAACCGCATTTCCAAACGAGCCTGTACCGCCTGTAATTAATAGTGTTTTATTCTTGAACATTTTTATTTTCTCCTTTAAAGAATTTTGATACTATGCTTGTAAGAACTTCTTTTTCTGTTTGTTTCATTCCAAATAAATACATTATTATAAAATACACTGCAACAAATATTAGCAGTTTTAATATAATTGAAACCCAAGGGAAATGATTTATACTAATCATTTTTACTGGTATCGAAACAATGAATGCGACCACTATACAAGGCAAAATTTTGTAAAAAATATCACTAAACATTTTTCTGATATTTAATCCAATGCGTTTAGAAAGATAAATATTCATAATTATAATATTTCCTATTATCAAAGACAATGCAGTTCCGTATGCCGCACCGATATATCCTAACCTATCTACCAGAATAACTGATATAATCACATTAAGTATAGCGGAAATGAGCAAAATAACTGACCTTGGCATTCGATTTAGTTGCGCATCCAATACTACATTACACCCATTCTGTATAAGAGGTATTGTTACAGGAATAATTAAAATCAAAGTTATCTTATATGCAGGTAAGTAGTCAGGATTCAACCAGACACACAGAAACTCTTTTCCAAAAAGCACAAACCCAGAAATAATTGCACCCACCAACATAAGTTGATATCTTCCTATACTTGAGACAAAATCTGTAAGTTGTTCAGAAGTTGCACCTCGTGCAATCATCTTAGTGACTTTTGGTGTGAACACACCTAAAATAACGGTTGGAATTCCATTATATGTTGTATATATAACTAATGCAACTGAATATATCGCTACTGTTCTGGCATCCGTCATAATTCCTAAAATAAAACTGTCAAGGTTTTGATTTACCTGTGTTATGATTGCCTGAAATAAAATTGCCACCGAAAACAACATTGATGTTTTGAACATAATTTTATCAAAATAGTAAAAGTGTATTTTTTCTTTTAAAACTTTCAGGCTGTAAAAAATGTCAAATAACAACATACCTATTGTCAGTGCCAAATCTGTGGCCACAATAGCAATTGATTTGAATCCTAAATTCAATAGAACTATAAGAGTTAATATTCTTAAAACAAATCTTATGGTTTTTATAAGATTAAATTGAATGAATTTTTCATGTCCTGTTAATATTCCAGCAAAGAAATCTTTTAAAATTGTAAATGATATATTTAACACAAACAATAATATTAATTTTTTTGCAACAATAATTTCGTCAGCTGTGAGAGAATTTTTAAATATATCACCTGTATGTTTATACATAACCATTCCGGCTATAAATGTTATAAAGGATATAATTACAGATATTATCAGCGCCATTGCAAGAAAATTCTGTTTTTCTTTTTCCTGCTTTTTTTCGTCGAAATAAGCAATATTTCTTGACACAAGCGCTGCAATTCCAAAGGTCATAATAGTAAGCTGACCAGCAAAAGACTGAACAATTCTGTAGACTCCGTATTCAGCATCACCCATGGAACTTATGAGAAAAGGTGTAAAAAATACATTTACGAACATATTTAAAAATAGATTTAAATACGAAATCATTATACCTAACTTCATTTGTTTCTTCATTTTTTCATTAATCCTTTAATCAACTTTTTAATCCTAAATCTATTGCATCTTTTCATATATGTTTTGTGTGCGGCTTTTTCAAATCCATATTTTCTGTACTCTCTCATAAAATTCTCTTTATTTTTTTTCATTCTCGGTGAACTTTTAATCGGAGTAAAATTGTATTGTGCATATTCAAGAGGAATTTCATTAATATCAATATTTTCTGATGAAAGATTTTTTAAAAAACTCTCTCCCTTTTCGGAATTTGTCACTATCAAGGAAAGACCTTTGTCATCATCTATGATGTCGGCTACTTGTTTAAATCCCCAGAAATCAGCCAATATTATATCAGAAGCATGATTATTTCTGAATTGACAGTCTATACACGAAAATCGTTTTATGGCACCTTCACTAACAAATCCTCGAAAATATGTATCCAGGAATGCATAATTCTTATATGATTTTCCGTTTTTAAAATCAATTTTTATTGAATGTTCTTTCCAACCATATAATTTTGGTCTGAAATTCACATCAACTATTTCTGATTTATATTTTTTTTCAATAAAATCAAGATGTTCCATGAAATTTACAG
>JAZNGS010000214.1:0-5105 GCA_045576555.1 Clostridia bacterium
TTTCTGATGAGCGATGATGAGATATTGGAAAAGGGAAGGGTGGAAATTTATGAATAAATTAAACATTTCATTGTATTTCATTACTGACAGTACGGGTTTTACTCTTGATAAGTTTTTAGAAACTGTTGATTCAGCCTGCAAAGGCGGTGCTTCAATTGTTCAGCTTCGTGAAAAAAAATTAGACGACGAAACATTCCTCAAGGAAGCATTTGAAATTAAGGAACTTTGCAGAAAATATAATGTGCCATTTGTTATAAATGATAATGTTGATATTGCCGTAAAGGTAAATGCGGACGGAGTACATATAGGTCAAAAGGATATGGAGGCAGGTTATGTGCGGTCTCTTATCGGAGAAGAAAAAATTCTTGGAGTATCTGCACAAACGGTAGAGCAAGCTATTCTTGCCGAAAAAATGGGCGCTGATTATTTAGGTGTAGGAGCAGTTTTTAGTACTGGTTCAAAGGCGGATGCAGATGATGTAAATTATGAAACGCTTAAAGCAATATGTGGTGCTGTAAGCATTCCTGTTGTTGCTATTGGCGGTATCGGAGCGGGGAATGTTTTAGAATTGACGGGAAGCGGAATATGCGGTGTTGCTGTTATCAGTGCTATTTTTGCTGCAGACAATATACAGAAGGCTACAGCGGAATTAAAAAAACTAACAAAGCAGGTGGTTTGTAATGATTAAAGGTGCAATATTTGATTTAGACGGAACCATTCTCGACTCTATGTTTGTATGGGACACAATCGGAGAAGATTATCTGCGATCTCTCGGAAAAGAACCAAAGGAAAACTTGAAAGAAACCTTCAAAACATTCAGTTTGGAGCAGGCAGCCCATTATTACAAGGAGAATTATGGAGTTGCTTTGCCTGTAAGCGAAATTATAAGCGGCGTAAACAAAATGGTAGAAAAATATTATACGGATAGTATACCACTAAAATCCGGTGTTGAGATGTTTTTGGAAAAATTTAAAGAAAAAGGCATAAAAATGTGCATTGCCACAGTTACTGATAAACATTTGGTGGAATCTGCACTTGAAAGACTTGGTATAAGAAATTATTTTTCTGAAATATTTACTTGTACATCGGTAGGGCACGGCAAAGAAGAACCTCACATATACCGTGAGGCGCAGAAGCATCTTGGAACCTCAAAAAGCGAAACAGTTGTATTTGAGGATGCATTGTATTCCTTGAAAACTGCGAAATCTGATGGTTTTATCACCGCAGGTGTCTTTGATGCTCACGAAGAAAATCAAGAGGAACTTAAAAATTTATCGGATTGTTATATAGAAGACTATTCGGATTTTGATAAGTTTTGGAACAGTATAAATGCTATGAGAACAGCATTGACGATTGCGGGTAGTGATTCATGCGGTGGTGCGGGTATTCAGGCTGACATTAAAACTATGACAATGAATGGTGTTTATGCTATGAGTGCAATTACTGCAATGACTGCACAAAATACAACTGGTGTAAGAGCAATTCAGGAAGCTACTCCTGAATTTTTGAGACAGCAAATTGATGCGGTGTTCGAGGATATCTATCCGGATGCAGTCAAAATTGGCATGGTATCAGGGAGTGAGCTGATTTGTGTAATAGCAGATAGGTTGAGATACTACGAGGCAAAGAATATTGTTGTAGATCCTGTTATGGTTGCAACCAGCGGTGCATCTCTTATGAAAACAGATGCAGTACAGACATTGATAGATAAGCTTCTGCCTATTTCAACTCTAATTACGCCGAATATTCCTGAAGCGGAGGTTTTATCAGGACTTTCGATCAAAAACAGAGATGATATGCAAAATGTTGCAAAATATATTGGTGACTCTTATAATTGTACTGTTCTGCTAAAAGGAGGTCATAGTATCAATAATGCAAATGACCTCTTATATGCAAATGGGGCATATCGGTGGTTTGAGGGAAAACGGATAAAAAATCCCAACACCCACGGAACCGGATGCACACTCTCAAGTGCTATTGCATCAAATCTTGCTAAAGGATATACAATTGAAATGTCTATACAAAGAGCAAAGGACTATATTTCGGATGCTCTTTCAGCGAGGCTTAATTTGGGAAAAGGCACAGGTCCATTAAATCATGCTTTTAGGCTAAATGATAAATAAAAAATTTATCTGTATCTATTGTGAAAGTAAAAGCCAAAACGGAACAAGTTTACTTGTTCCGTTTTTTTATATATCAAAAGAGAATTGACTTTTTTTGAATATAGTGATATACTGAATTAACTGTTAAATATAAAAAAGGAAACATAAAAATTATGCCATTTTCAGAAAGAGAAAAAATACTAAAAAAGGTTGAAAAACCAACAAGATATACAGGTCAGGAATTAAATATGTGCATTAAAAATCCAAAAGAGGTTGATGTTCGTTTTGGATTTTGTTTTCCTGATGTTTATGAGATTGCAATGTCACATTTAGGGCTAAAAGTTCTTTACCATGTTTTAAATCTTCGCGAAGATACTTATTGTGAAAGAGTTTTTGCTCCTTGGGTTGATATGGAAGAAGAAATGCGAAAGAGGAATTTGAAACTTTTTGCATTGGAAACAGGTGATGAGGTTGATACTTTCGACTTTTTAGGTTTTACATTGCAATACGAATTAAGCTATTCAAATGTAATCAATATGCTTGATTTGGCACAAATTCCGTTGTTATCAAAAGACAGAAGCCTTGATGACCCATTTATCTGTGCAGGCGGTCCGTGTGCATATAATGCAGAGCCGATAGCAGATGCAGTTGATTTCTTTATGCTTGGCGAGGGCGAGGAAATAATCTGCGAAATTATAGATGTTTATAAGGAATGGAAAAAAGATAAAAATAGGACAAGAAAATCATATCTTGAAGAAATTGCAAAAATTGAGGGAATATATGTTCCGTCTTTTTATGATGTGTGCTATAATGATGATGGAACTGTTAAGAGCATAACTCCTAACAATCCTAATGCAAAGGAAAAAATCACAAAAAGAATTATGAGTGATTTTGACTCTGCACCAACTCCTGACAAGGTCATTGTTCCGTATGGAGATATTGTCCACGACAGAGTGATGCTTGAGATTTTCAGAGGTTGCATAAGAGGCTGTCGTTTCTGTCAGGCAGGGTATATTTATAGACCTGTAAGAGAAAGAAAGGTTGAAACACTAACCTGTCTTGCAAACAGACTGCTTGACACAAGCGGATATGATGAAATTTCTTTGTCTTCTTTAAGTTCAAGTGATTACACGGGTTTAGCTGAATTAACTGATAATCTTTTGGAAATAACTGAAAAGAAAAAAATCGGATTATCTTTGCCATCACTTCGTATTGATAACTTTTCTTTGGAGCTTATGAAAAAAGTTCAAAAAGTGAGAAAATCAGGAATAACTTTTGCGCCAGAAGCAGGAACGCAGAGATTGAGAGATGTTATTAATAAGAATATAACCGAGGAAAATATATTAAAGTCAACTGCTATGCTCTTTGAGGGCGGTTGGACAAATGTAAAATTATATTTTATGATTGGATTGCCGACCGAAACATATGAGGATGTTGAGGGAATAGCCGAATTATCACAACAGGTGCTTGATAAATATTTTGAAATTCCGAAAGAGGAAAGAGCAAAGAATATAAACATCACTGTCAGCACATCAAGCTTTATTCCGAAACCATTTACTGCATTCCAATGGTGCAAGCAGGATACAAGGGAAGAAATTGTTGAAAAGCAAAATCATTTGAAAGCATCAATCAAATCAAAGAGAATTCGTTATAGCTGGCATGATAATCGGACAAGTTATTTAGAGGGTGTTTTTGCAAGAGGTGACAGAAGACTGATTGATGTTATAATCAAAGCTGTCAAAAACGGATGCAGATTTGATGGTTGGAACGACCATTTCCGCTACGATAAGTGGATGCAAAGTTTTGAAGAATGTGGAATTAATCCTGATTTTTATTTAAGAGAAAGAAATCTTGACGAAGTTCTGCCTTGGGACCATATTGATGTTGGTGTGACAAAAAAATTCTTCAAAAAAGAATATGAAAAAGCATTAAAAGCCCAAACAACTCCAAATTGCAGAGAACAATGTTCGGGTTGCGGTGCGAATTGTTTTAAAACAGGTGTATGTTATGAGTAATTATATAATTGAATATTCAAGAGGCGATGAGGTAAAATATATATCTCACCTTGATTTTATAAAATTTATTCAAAGGGCAGTGAGGAGAGCAGGCCTTTCTATGCTTTACTCTCAAGGCTTTAACCCTCATCCGCAAATGGCTGTTGCTCTTCCGTTATCTGTCGGAGTGACATCTGAATGTGAACTGATGAGAATTGGATTTGAAGAGGACTATGGTGAGGAAGAGGTTAAAAATGCCTTAAATTCTGTTCTTCCAAACGGATTTAGCGTTGTTAATGTGAAAGATTGTAAAGATTCTAAAATTGACTTTTCTTCAATTAACAGGGCAGATTATATTGTAAAATGCGAAGTTGAGAATACTCTCGCATTTGACATTGATGCATTTTTGTCTAATGATAAAATTCTTGTTATGAAAAAGAGTAAAAGCGGAATAAAAGAGGCAGATATAAAACCGCATATTCATTCTTTAGAGTTGATGGATGTGAGTGATGATATTATGACCTTTAAAATGCGTCTTGACGCAGGAAACGAATATAATCTAAAACCTGATACAGTTATTGATGCTATGCAAAAATATGACGAGAAATTTAGTGTGAATTTTTATGATATACACAGATATGCGCTGTTAGTTGACGACAGGGAGTATTTATAATATTTTCTGACTACATTAAATTTCAGGATGTATGGTTTTCGGCGGGAGCAAATTAATATGAGAAAAATAATAAAATCATTATCACCAATTCAAATAATTATGTTTTCTTTTTTATTTGTAATTATGATTGGAAGTATTCTGCTAAGTCTGCCTATAAGTTCGGCAGATAATAAAGGTGTGTCATATATTGATGCTTTATTTACAGCTACCACTTCAACTTGTGTTACAGGATTAGTAACATTGCCTACAGTATCAACATGGAGCTTTTTTGGTCAGCTTATTATTTTGATATTAATTCAAATTGGTGGAATGGGTGTTATCACAGTTATTACTGGA
>JAZNGS010000215.1:0-19482 GCA_045576555.1 Clostridia bacterium
CCATATGGATATGTCGAAAGGAGAAATAAAATGAAAAAAGTTTTATTAGGTTGCGGAATAGCGTTAGGTGCAGTTGTCTTAATTATTATTTTGCTATTCGCAGGATTGTTTCTTCTTTTGAGAGGAGAAGAACAAAAACCACCACAGATTGTGACAGGGGAATTTCCGTTTGTTGTTGAATATGAAATGAATGGAGAAAATTTTGTTATCGAAGATACTGTTGTTTGTGAGTTTAGTGGGTTTGATTTATCGGCGCTTACTTTTAATAAGCCAAGGAGTTGGAGGAGTAAGTTAAAAAGTGGAGAAAAAGAGAAACTTCTTATTTTAAGAGAGGAAAATAAGCCTTCTGCAATAAAAGAAGGCAGACATAATGAATGGGCGGAATTAAGAGTGTTTTATGGAAGTGAAGAACACTATATGGGCGATCCTACTGCGAAATCATTGACTCATAGATATCCGCAATTTATATATTATGAAACTTACACTGAAAATGGAGAAAGCCGGTATCGGTGGGGGACAGAACTTACCGAAGAAGATTTGAAAAAATATTTTGGTATTACTGTGAAAAGATTTGAATTTAGTGAACCGATTAAGAATGAATTTAAATGATTTTTGGTTCTAACTTGATACGAACTTGACATCAAAAATGGTTTGCATCTAAACCTTATGCCTCACAATATAGATGTGTCGAAAAATGTCAAAATGAGGTGATATGATTGAATAAGAAATTTAATGTAATTAGCGAAAACAATCTTAAGTATATTGATTTTCATGATTGCGAATGTTCAAGATTGTATTATGAAAATTATACCCTCGTATTTGAAATGGATTGGATGGAAATTTTATCAGAACATCCTATGAATCCGCACGACAAAGCTCATCAATCAGGTGAGGGAATGGTAATGCTTCAACTGGCTACGATAGAGCAATTAGTTCTGTATAAAAACAATAGTGAAATTATTTCTGTTAATGATTTAAATAATGTCGATTTACGAGATGCTATATTGTTGCAGTATGATGAGAGTAAAACCAATGATGGTTATAAGGCTAAAATATATTTGCTTTTTAATAGCAATAAAGAGTTCGATAGTGCTTTGATTGAAATTAGTTACAATAAATCAGTCGCTATGTGGGATGAATTAAAAGATGTATCTTGGTTTGAAGTGAAGTAAATTTTTTATTCCTAATTCGACATGAACTCACTTGAAAAAAGGTTTGCATCTAAACCTTATGTGTCGCAATATGGATATGTCGAAAGGAAGTGATTATGTGGTTTATGGAGCAATTAATGAAAAAGGCGAAAAGTATTATACATGTTTGAAAAAAGTATTTGATGCGATTGATAACAAGCAAAAAGAATACAACTGGTTAATAACAGACTGTGAATGTTATCCTAATAATGAAAAAATAAAAGAGTTATTAAACAAAGAGTATTGTTGGTTATCAGGTGAAGAATTAACCGAAATGGTCAATCAAGAAGATTTTCAATGGATATGGGCTGTATTGTCAGGATTTGATAAAAGCATCGAATTGTCAGAAGTATTAAAATATGATTTGCCTTATGCAGATGGGTATACAGGTTTTTGGAATAAACCGCTAACACTTCAGCATCCTTTATCAAAGATAGAAATTGTGCCTTGGGATAGTTCGTTGACTTTGATTTTAAGCGAAGATAAAGAATTAGTAAGTTCTTTTATGCGATGCTTTCCGTATAGTCAAAATTTGGAAGATTATATCGACAAAACAAGTTGCATCTAAACCTTATGTGCCGCAATATAGATATGTCGAATATTGTTGAAAGGAGAAATGACTATGAAAAAAATTCTTGTGATAATTTCTGTTGTTTTGGCAATTATCATTGCATTAATTGTTGCAGGTAATGTTGCACTTGATTCGTTTAGAGCATTTTTGATGGGAGAGCCTGATGTTATTAAAGAAGTTGTTTCGCCTGACGGCAAATATGTTGCTTATGTTTTTGAAGCAAATGGAGGAGCTACTACAAGATTTACATATAGGTTGTCTGTGTTAAAAAATGGCAAGAAACTTAAAGCGGGAGATATTGGAAATACATTTATAACATATGATGAGTTTGATGTTGAGTGGGTTGACAATGATACACTAAAGGTTAATAATATTGCATCAATATACATATTTAAACAAGAAACAAAAATTGATGATGTTAGTGTAAGTTATAATTACATAAAAGAATAACTTTTAGTTCTGACTTGACACAAACTTGCTACTAAAATAAGTTGCATCTAAACCTTATGCCTCGCAATGTCGAATTTTGCTGAAAGGAGGCGATAGTGTGAAAAGACTTTTTAGAAAATCTAGAAAAGAAAAACGAATAGTTCCCCCAATGCCTGAATGGAATGAGATTGTTGAAATGCTTTATGACAAAAATCTTGATTTTTTAGATTCAACAGTAGAGAAAGTTATATATTCAAAAGATAAGTCAAAAAGATATGTTGTCTTAAAAAGTGATAAAGGTTTCTTTACCTATCGTCTTGAGGAAATATATCAGCTTGATGAAGAAGAATGGAGTTATAGATGCAGTTTTGATTTAACGCCAGCATTTTGGCAGGATGTCGATAATGGAAGCAAGTCGATTTTTTCTACTTTGGAAGATGCCTTAAACGAATTGAAACAAGAAGCAGAATATAAGTTTTTTCGTTCTTAACTTAACATGAACTTGACACCAAAAAGGTTTGCATCTAAACCTTATGTGTCGCAATATAGAAAAAAGTGTGTATTAAGCATTGACAGCTTAATACACAGATGAAATTACACCACAGGCGATTTTTGTGCCGGAATTACCGGATGGTTGAGATGTAAAGTCATCGGGTTGGGAGTGAATTATAATAGTTTTTCCTATTACTTCTCCAGCGGAAAATCGGTTTGTTAAGAATGCAGAAAAACCAAGACCATTTACACCGAATATAGGTGGCAAATCGCCTGCATGGTAGGGGTGAGCACAATCATTGGGATTATAATGTGTTAAGGCATTTGCGAATGGGTCAGTAGAGTTGCCTGTGCAACTTCCTCCACTATGAATGTGAACTGCAAAAATTGGTTTTTTGCATACATCGTCTGATTCAGGTAATCCATTTAGCTGAATGGAAACAAGCACACCTGCCTGCACTTTATAAAAGTATGCAATTCCATTGATTTTGGGATAGTCATTGCTTCCTTTTGTTTTTGCAAATGCAAAAGGTCTTTTTCTGATATTTAGTATAGAATTTTTAAACATATAAATCACCTATAAAATCTTTTTTTGTATATAATATGTTCTCCTCTATTTAGTTGTGATTTTTGTTTTTAACTTAATATGTGTTCAATCCTGTCATAAAAGTGACAGGATTTTTCTTGTGTAATATTGATTTTTATGGGAAAAAGTAGTATAATACATAATGAATAATTGTGCGTTAAAATAAACGGAGGTGTGCAAAATGGAACTTCTTGCTCCTGCAGGCTCAATTGAAGCACTGATTGCGGCAGTTCAAAGCGGTGCTGATGCGGTCTATATCGGCGGAAGTAAATTTTCTGCACGAAGCTCCGCCAAAAATTTTGATGAACACAAAATGCGTGAAATGATTGATTATTGCCATATAAGAGGAGTCAGTGTGCATATTGCTGCAAACACTCTTATAAAGGAAAATGAAGTCAATGAATTTCTCCAATATATAGGCACATTAAATGAAATGGGCGCAGACGCAGTCATAATTCAGGATATTGGAATGGCAATGTGCGTGCATAAAATGTATCCTGATTTGCCAATTCACGCAAGCACACAAATGACTTGTGCATCATCGAAAACTGCCAAAGAACTTTCCCAGGCAGGCTTTTCAAGAATAGTTCTTGCAAGAGAGCTTGGCTATGAGGAAATAGAAAAAATTGCAAAATCGGTTGATGCTGAAATTGAGGTTTTTGTCCACGGAGCAATTTGTATGAGCTATTCGGGACAGTGCCTTATGAGCAGTATGATTGGCGGAAGAAGCGGAAACCGCGGTATGTGTGCACAACCATGCAGACTTTCGTATAAATTTTTGCAAAATGGAAAAAATGTCAATAGCGGATATTTGTTAAGCCCAAAGGATATGTGTTTGGTTAATCACCTTGATAAGTTAGAGAAAATAGGTGTTGCTTCACTAAAAATTGAGGGAAGATTAAAAAGAGCAGAATATGTTTCAGCAGTTGTCGGAGTTTATCGCAATTGTCTTGATGAAAGAAGAAAAGCAACAATTGACGAACACAAAGAATTGACTGATGCATTCAACAGAAGCGGATTTACCGATGGTTATTTTGTTAATAAATTGGGTAAGGATATGATGACATATGAAAATCCGTCAAATATCAGTCAGAACATTTTTAGCGGGGAGGCTAAAAACAGGTGTAGAGATGACATTGAATTAAAGAAAGTGCCTGTTAAAATAGAGGCTTACCTTAAAAAGGACAAGCCATTGGTGGTTGTGATAACTGATAATGATGGAAATACTGTTAAAATATCAGGCTATATCAACTCGGAAATAGCAAATAATAAACCATTATCAAAGGAAAGACTTAAAGAGCAGCTTTCAAAACTTGGACAGACTCCATTTATTGCAACAGAGCTTGATGTGGAGCTTGACGATGGGATTATAATTCCTGTCGGTGAAATTAATTCTTTGAGAAGAAGGGCAACAGAGGAGCTTATAAAAAAACGCGTTAAAAACAAGCAAAGAAGAAGTTTTGAATGTCTTAATAATGTAGAAAACATAGCTGTTTTTGAACCTGTTTTAACTGCTAAAGTAAGAAATATCAATCAGGCAAAGATTTGCATAAAAAAAGGAATAAAGAGAATTTATGCTCCTTATGAGGTTATCAAAGAATTGGCTGAATGTGATGTAGAGTTGGTACAGCTTATGCCTCCGATAGATAAAGAGGGAAAGAATAACACTAATATTTGTTGTAATAGTGTAATGGTTAATTCTCTGGGCCAATGTGCAAAAAATGATAAAAAATATTATGCTGATTATCGGTTAAATGTGTTTAATTCGCAGACTTTGGTTACATTGGATGAATTTTTGAGTGTAACACTTTCGCCTGAACTCACAATAAGTGAGATTAAAAGAATTAAAAAACCGATTAATACAGAGCTTATCGTATATGGAAGAATACCGCTTATGACTTTTGAGAATTGTCCTGTTAAGGCAAATTCAAGATGCGATAGCGGAAAATCATATAATGAGTTTGTTGATAGAAAAAATGAGAGTTTTCCGTTAATTTGCGGAGTTGGGTGCTTTTGTGAGTTGTTAAATTCAAAGCCTCTTTATATGGCAGACAAGCTTTCGGATTTATTTGATTTAGACATAAAGTTTATGAGACTTGATTTCACAATTGAAGATGAGTTTGAGTGCGATGATATTATATCAAAATATCAAAGTGCATTAAAGGGAGAAAGTGTAACCTCACTTAAAGAAAATACCTTTACAAGAGGTCATTTTTACAGAAAAACAGATTAATTATACAAAGGATAGAGAAAAAAATGAGAAAGTTTATATTGGCATCTGCATCACCAAGACGCAGAGAACTTTTAGAACAGTTGGGACTTGATTTTAATATTGTTGTAGCTCCGATTGATGAGAGCGGAATAGATAAGGGAATGGCACCTGATTTATATACAGGTGTATTGTCTATGTACAAGGCAGCTGCAGTTGCAAAGGTGTTGAGAGAACAGGGCAGAACAAAGGAAATTATAATTGCTGCTGATACTATTGTTTATCTTGATGGAAAGATATTGGGAAAACCAAGTGACGATAATGATGCAAAAAAAATGCTTATGGAGCTATCAGGAAAAGAACACGAGGTATACACAGGCATATGTGTTATGAGGATTAAGGACGGTTACAGCGTTTCAAGAAGTGTTAAGACAACAGTTTCTTTTAAGGGTATTTCGGAAGCTGAAATTGATTCATATATCAAAACAGGCGAGCCTGGCGACAAAGCAGGTGCATATGCAATTCAAGGAAAAGCAAGTGCATTTATAAAGGGTATTTCAGGGGATTACTTTAATGTTGTGGGATTACCTTTATCGGAATTATATGACATACTTAAAAACGAATTTAATATAGAATTATTTGATAAGGAGTAATTTATGAGTAAAAATAAAATTTCTTTTGGGCTATCAAAAACCATTGGAATTGATTTGGGTACTGCAAACACATTAGTGTATATAAATGGCAAAGGAATAATTTTAAGAGAGCCATCTGTGGTTGCTTTGGATAATAATGATAAAAGGGTTATGGCAGTGGGAAATCAGGCTGATGAAATGCTTGGCAGAACTCCTGATAATATTGTTGCCATAAGACCTTTGAGAGATGGAGTAATTGCAGATTTTGAAATGACAAAGTCAATGATTAGAAGTATCATCAAAAAGGTGTATACAAACAGACTTGGTTTTTTGAAACCAAAAGTGATTATATGCGTTCCTGTGGGAGTGACTGATGTAGAAAAGCGTGCAGTCGAGGAAGCTGTTATGATGTCAGGTGCAAAATCTGTGAGTCTTATTGAAGAGCCTATGGCGGCAGCTATCGGAGCAGGATTGCCTGTTGATAAGCCTGTTGGCAGTATGATTGTGGATATTGGCGGCGGCACAACTGAAGTTGCAATAATATCGCTTGGCGGAATTGTTACATCAAAGTCGATAAGAGTTGCAGGAGATGCTATGAATACAGCTATTATCAATTTTATTAAGCGCGAATACAATCTTTCAATAGGAGAAAAGACAGCGGAAGAAATTAAAATAGCAATTGGCTCTGCGATGCAATATGAAGATGAGGGATATGTTGATGTCAACGGAAGAGATTTATTGCAAGGGTTGCCGAAAACTGTTAGAATTTTATCATCACAAGTAAGGGATGCGATGAGTGATGCTATTTATCAAATAGTGGATACTATCAGGGAAACTCTTGAACAAACTCCGCCTGAATTAGCATCCGATATTATGAATTACGGAATTACAATAACAGGTGGGGGAGCATTGATAAGAAATCTTGATAATTTGATAAGCCAGATGACAGGAATACCTGTCAGAGTGTCTGATGAACCATTAAATTGTGTTGCAGTCGGAACAGGATTGGCAGCAGAAAACAATGTGATTTTAAAAAGGTCAATGTTTAGAAAATAAGTTATATGATTGGGAGGATTTTTGATGTCTTTTTCCAAAAAAAGAGTATGGTTAACTATTTTAATAATAATTATTGCGGCAGTTGTTTTGGCATATATGTCAAGAGGGGGTAAGAACCCAATTTCCAAAACTGTTAATTTTGTTATGACACCTGTTGAGTCAAAAATTTCAAGTGTTATACACCCTGTAAAAAAAGTATTTTCGTATATCGGGAAGATGAGTGAATACGAATCAGAAAATCAAAGACTAAAAGCTGAAAACATAGAATTAAGTTCAAAATTAAAGGATGTAAGCACCTATAAAGAAGAAAACGAACGATTAAGAAAGCTTTTGGGAATTGCTGATAACTATGAATATGAAACAATTGCCGCAAGAGTGGTTGCATATGAAACTGATAATTGGTTTTCATATGTAACTCTCGACAAGGGAACATCAAGCGGAATTTATGTTTCGGACACAGTTATCACTGCTGACGGTCTTTTAGGGCAGGTGACAGAGGTTGGCTATAATTGGGCAAAGGTTTCAACTGTTATAAATGCAGAAAGCTCTGCAGGAGTAAGAATTACAAGAAATGGCGAAATTGGAATTGTTGAGGGTGACGCAAGTTTATCAAAAAGCAGAAGTTGTAAATTGGGATATTTGACAGCCAATGCATCTATAATCGCAGGTGATATTTTGGAAACCTCAGGACTTGGAGGTATATATCCTCCGGGATTGGCGGTAGGTAAAATATCAAAAATCAGCAAGGACAATATGGGAAGACTTGATTATGCAGTCGTTGAACCATTTATTAACTTTGACAAGCTATATGAGGTTGTTGTTATAACAGATTGGACAATCTCACCGCCTGAAGCCGATGCGGTGCCAGAAGTAAATAGTGAACAGTCTGTTAACGAAGAAATATCGGAAGATTTAGGGGAGTGATTTCCTTGCGCAATTTAAGAATTACTTTATGGATAGTGCTTTTAGCATTGTTTCAGGCTATGTTCGCATCTTACATAAAAATCGGAGAAATTATACCCGATTTGCTTTTTGCATTTGTGCTTTGTTATGCAGTTGATAAAAACACAATCAATAGTGCGATTACAATTTCAACAATCTGCGGTGCGTTGTCAGATTGTTTGCTCGGAAGAATTTTCGGAACATATCTTGTTATATTTTTGATTAGTGCAGTTTTAATATGGATAATCAAGGAAAGTGTTTTTAAAAATAGCATGATTGTTTCATTTTTATTGATATTTGTTTTTTGCATTTTAGGTAAGAGTATGTATTTTGTTGCCAATATCAGCGTACTAAAGGATATGGGATACTTATATGCTTTATTTAAAATCATTATTCCTGAAGCCTTATATAACACTCTAATCAGTATGATAATGCTTCCGTTGTTGAGATTGACTCTTAAGAAAAGGAGCGTGTTGTATAGGTGAATAATGAGAATAAATACAGAATAAGACTCTTAATTCTTGCACTTATTATAATTTTGATTGTTATATTTGTAAGACTTTTTAATATGCAGGTTATAAATAGCGAAGAATATGTTGAACAATCAAAGAAAAGAGTCAGCGCAACAATGACTCAAAAAGCTCCGAGAGGAGAAATAATGGACAGAAATGGTGAAGTTCTCGTGTCAAATCGCGAGGGCTATTCTGTTATGCTCCAAAAAGTCATATGTACCAATGATGAACTAAATGACAAGATGTTAAAGATTTCAAAGGTATTTGAAAAATATCAAAATCCTTATATGGACAGTCTTCCTATATCTTCTTATCCGTTTGAATATACTTTTGCAGACAATAATGGAAACGGGGAAACTCTAGATGAGAAAGAGTTGTGGTTTTCAAAGAAAAAGAAAATAAAAGCAACAATGACAGCTGACGAGGTAATAAACTATTATTGTGATAATGTGTTTTATGTAGATGAAAAATATAGTGATGATGAGAAACGAAAAATAGTGGGAATGAGATATGATATGAGTATGAACGGATATTCTATATCTCAACCGTTTAAAATTGCAGAAGATGTCGGACTTGATATTATTACTGAACTAAAGGAAAGGCAGAATGAATTTGAAGGAATAATAGTAACGCAAGAATATTACAGAAACTATGAGCAAAAGGATATTGCAGCGCATATTCTGGGCGGAATTGGCAAAATGACTGCTGAAGAATATGAAAAATACTCCCAAAAGGATTATGGATATAATGACCTTATTGGAAAACGAGGGGTTGAAAAGCTCTTTGAGGAGTATTTAAGGGGAGAAGACGGAATACAGACTGTTGGGATTAACGAATCGGAAGAAGATGTCAATGAAGATGCAATTCCTGGCAATTATGTTCAGCTTACAATAGATTCTTCGCTCCAGAGAGCTGCAGAAAATTCACTCAAGCTTTGGATAGAAAAAATAGCAAAAAGCGGAGGAAAGCCTGAAGATAACAAGGGCGGAGATGCAAATGCAGGTGCTGCAGTTGTGATTGATATAAAAAATGGCGAAGTTCTGGCATGTGCATCATATCCGACTTTCGACCCATCGACCTTTAATGCAGATTATGATAAACTTGCCTCAAATGAAAGTAAGCCTATGTGGAACAGAGCGGTCAGCGGTGTTTATACACCTGGTTCAACCTTTAAACCGCTTGTTGCATTGGCAGCTCTTGAAATGGGAGTTGTGAGCCTTGATGAAATAATTGAATGTGAGGGCATATATAAATTTTATGAAGACTACCAGCCAAAATGTTGGATATGGTCAAGTGAACACGAAACTCACGGAGAAATCAGAATTTCTGAGGCGATTGAATTTTCATGTAACTATTTCTTCTATGAGTTGGGAAGACGATTAGGAATTGATAATATTGCATCCTACGCAAAGGAATTTGGTTTAGGAGAGAAAACAGGAATTGAATTTTCCGAAGAAAAAGGTAATGTATCAAGCCGGGAATACAAAAAGAAAATTGCAACAACCGATTATGATGCATCCTGGTATGCAGGTGACACTATTCAAACTGCGATTGGACAGTCGTATTCGTACTTTACTCCAATCCAGCTTGCAAATTATATAGCAGGTATTGCTAATGGAGGAACAAGATACAAAACTCACATCCTAAAAAGTGTTCGTTCATCAGTTGACGGAAGTGTTATATATGAACCAAAGTCAGAAATTTTGGGTAGTACCGAAATATCTCCCCAAAACTTGCAGGCAGTAAAAAAAGGTATGCTTGGAGTTGTGGAGGAAGGCTCTGCAAGCGGCATATTTGATGATTATGTTGTTACTATTGGTGGAAAAACAGGTACTGCACAGATTGGAAAAAATGTATCGGATAATGCGCTATTCGTTGCTTTTGCACCATTTGAAAATCCTGAAATAGCGGTTGCTGTTGTAATTGAGCACGGAGCGGTCGGAAGAAATGCCGCATTTGTTGCAAGAGATATATTTGACGCATATTTTGCAAAAGTTGATAATTCATCATCAAATGCTATAATTGGGGAATTATTACCATAAATTTACCTAAAAGTATTTACAAATTTGAAAAAATTTGTTATAATGTTCACATGATTAGTCTTGAGGGGGGATTTTATGAATATTGCATTTATCGCACACGACATGAAGAAAGAGCTTATGGTTCAGTTTTGCATTGCATATAAAGGAATCCTTGAAAAACACAATTTATATGCTACAGACACGACAGGCAAGATGATAACTGAAAACACAGGGATGAATGTATATAGATTTCTACCCGGCCATCAAGGCGGTGACCAACAGATTGGTGCGAGAGTGGTATATAATGAGATAGATTTAGTTTTCTTTTTCAGAGCCCCAACTCCAAAAGACTCGAGTGAGCCTGATGTTATGAATTTGTTGCGTCTATGTGATATGCATAATATTCCAATGGCGACAAACCTTGCAACAGCAGAAGTGCTTGTTCACGGACTTGAAAGAGGCGACCTTGATTGGAGAGATATTGTTAATCCGAAAAAGTGATATAAAAAAACCGACCATATGGTCGGTTTTTTAGTGCTATTATTTATGGTTTTCAAAACATTCGCTACAGTATACAGGCTTATCGTTTCTTGGCATAAATGGAACTTTGTCAACCTTTCCACAGTCAGCACAAACAATTTCATACATTTCTCTTGATTGTTTGATACTATTCTTTTTAGCAATTCTGCATTCTTTGCAACGAATAGGCTCGTTTTCAAATCCCTTTTCGGCATAGAATTCTTGCTCTCCGGCGGTGAATATGAATTCGTTGCCGCAATCCTTACAGATTAGTGTCTTGTCTTCGTACATGTTTTTTTCCTCGCTTTACTTTGTAAAAAAATTATTTCTGTCCGGATCGGGGTTGCACCGATATGTATACCATTTGTACTGCTTTACTGTTAAGCTACGCGAACAGATGTATAACAACGGAGTTTATGTTCAAATTAATACTGTTTCAAGTTTCTTTTTGATTCTTTGAACAGCGTTGTCAACTGCTTTTTTGTTTATATTAAGATGGTTTGAAATGTCAAGATAGCTCATTCTGCCAAGATAACACTCAAAAACCTTTAGTTCAAGCTCGCTCAAAGCGCTTTTAATTTTTTCTTCGTAGCTGTTGAGTGTTTCGTTTGAAATAAAAATTGTTTCCGGATTATGTTCCTGATGTGCAATCATATTCTCAATCATAGCACCATACTGTTCGTTTGATGATATGGAGTCTAATGATAAAGAGGTATTTAAGGGAATATGCTTTTGTCTGTTTGTAGCCTTTAAAACAGATATAATTTTCCTTGAAATACACAAAATTGCAAAATTTTTAAAAGACTTTTGTGTGTGGTTATAGTCCCTGACAGCATTATATAATCCAATCATTCCCTCTTGAAAAATATCATCTTTTTCCATTCCCGACATATAATATTTAGAAGAGCAATAGCCGACACAGTTTTTGTAGCGGTTGATTATTGTTTCTTCTGCCGAAGAGTCACCTTGTTGTGCCATACGCACAAGTTCTTCATCAGATAGGGAACTAATTGAACTGACTGTCATCATAATATAAATCCTCCGTTTGTAACAACGCAAATTTATTCTAACATACAACAAGGTATTTGTCAAGGAATTTTTAGGGAAAATAAACAAAATAAAAATCTTTGCGGTGAATAAATTATATAATTTGACAGAAAATTTAGAAAAAAGCGATATATTGTCAAAAAACAAGAAATTATTATAATTTAGTTGAATTATTAAAAAAAATATTGTATAATAATAAAAATAGTTAAATATGGGAGGTTATAATATGAATGTATGTGTATTTGGCGCAGCAAGCGATTTGATAGATAAATCATATATAGAAACTGCAGAAAAACTTGGAGAAATGCTTGGAAAGAGAGGCCATAATCTTGTTTTTGGTGCAGGAAATAATGGAATGATGGGTGCAGTTGCAAGAGGAGTAAAAAAGGAAAACAGACATATCACAGGAGTAATTCCTGAATTTTTCAAGGAAGAAAAAATAGAAAGTATATTTCCTGAATGCGATGAAATTATATACACCGAAACAATGGCGCAGAGGAAAACAAAAATGGGAGAATTGGCTGATGCATTTATAATTGTTCCGGGTGGAGTTGGAACTTTTGAGGAAATGTTTGAGGTTATAACGCTAAAACAACTTGGCAGACACACAAAACCTATTGCAATATATGACATGAATGGTTATTATGATAAACTTGAAGATTTTTTAAATCTTTCGCAGGAACAAAAATTCATAAGGGAAGAATGTAGATTGATATATGGCGTCCTTGATGATGCAAATGAAATTCTTGATTACATTGAAAATGATAAGAGAATAAAAAGAGATGTTCACGAGCTGAAAAATGGATAATTTTATGCACTGCCTTTTTGGCAGTGTATTTTTATGTTTGTGTTATTAAAAATTCATAAGTGGTTATAATATAAATATGATTTTATGAATGGAGATTTTTAGATAATGTCGAACATAATTGTAAAAAACAGCGGACAACTATTTGGTGATGTTGAAATAAGTGGTTCAAAAAACAGTTCTTTGCCGATTATTGCCTCATGCATACTTACCCACGGAACTAATGTGATTTATAATGTGCCAAACCTAAGTGATATAAAGGTGATGTATAGTTTGCTTGAGGGTTTGGGAGCAACAATTGATATAAAGGATAAGAAAACAACAATTAATTGTGAAAATATATCCAATTATACAACTCCTTATGAGCTGGTTGGCAAAATGCGAGGCTCATTTTTATTGTCAGGGGCATTGCTTGCCCGAGTGGGCCATGCACGGATTGCATTACCCGGAGGTTGTCCGATTGGAACAAGACCTGTTGATTTGCACTTAAAAGGGTTTGGAGCTATGGGAGTTGAAATATCACAGGGACACGGTTATGTGGAACTAAAGGCCGAGAAATTAAAGGGTGCAAAAATATATTTGGATTTTCCAAGTGTTGGTGCAACTGAAAACTTAATCATTGCCGCAGTTATGGCAGAGGGAGAAACTGTGATTGAGAATGCGGCGGCAGAACCTGAAATAGTTGACTTGATAGAATTTTTAAAAAAGCAGGGAGCAATTATTGAGGGTGGTGGAAGTGATACCATAACTATAACAGGTGTTAAAGAACTAAAAGGGTGCGAACACACTGTTATTCCTGACAGAATTGAGGCAGGTACTTTTATGAGTGCCTTTGCTATGTCAAGGGGAAAAGGAAGAATAAAAAATGTCAACCTTAATCATATAAAACCTGTGACTGCAAAACTTTCGGAAATGGGAGTGGAGTTTTTGGAAATAGGAAATAACTGTCTTGAAATAGACGCAAGAAAAGAATTAAAAATGTCTGATGTGAAAACTTTGCCGTTTCCGGGATTTCCTACCGATATGCAAGCACCGTTTACGGTTGTTTTGAGCAGTATCAATGGTACGGGAATAATTATTGAAACTGTTTTTGAGAACAGATTTTTGCATATAGGTGAATTAAATCGCATGGGAGCTAGTATAAAGATTGACGGAAGGACATCAGTGATTGAGGGTGGGCGTTGCCTGACAGGAACAAAGGTGAATGCATTTGATTTGCGTGGTGGCGCAGCTTTAGTTTTGGCAGGAATGATTGCCAAAGGTGAAACCCAGGTAAGCGGAATTGACCATATTGAAAGAGGATATGAGGATTTTTTGGGTAAGTTAAAAAATATAGGAGGATGTGTTTATAGTAAAGGGGATTAACTGATTTTCTTTGCGATAATTCTTGAGCTGTCATCGGAGCGTATTGCGATGACAGCTCCTCTTATCAAAAATGCTTTTGGATCGCCCATAGGGCTTTCTCCGACACATTCAACAATTGTGTTTTTTATTAAGCCAATATCTAAAAGTCGTCTTTGCATAGAGCCATCTATATTAATAGAGATTATTTTTGCTTTTTCGCCAGGTAGAATATCATTTAAAGTTTTATTCATCTAATCATTCCTTATTATAAATTCATATTAATATACTATTATATAAAAAAGTATTTGGTTACTAAAAAGGCAGTACGACAAATGTCATACTGCCTTTAATTATTTAATAAAATCCTTCATTTTTTCAAACCATGAGCGTTGTTTTTTGTAGTCCTTATCCGATGATGCCGCTTCAAATTCTTTTAAGATCTCTTTTTGTTTTGAGTTAATATTCTTCGGAACCTCAACCTCAACTGTGACATATTGGTCGCCTCGGTTTTTGCCTCTGATGTACGGAACACCTTTGTTTCTCAATTTGAAAACAGTTCCTGATTGAGTACCTTCAGGTATGTCATACTCTACCACTCCGTCAAGGGTAGGAACTCGTATTGTTGCACCCAAAGCTGCCTGAACAAAAGTTATAGGAATATCAATGAACACATCAAAATCCTCACGCTTAAATATTGGGTGAGGCTTTAGTCTTATTGTCACCAGCAAATCACCTGATGGACCACCCTTTGTTCCTGGTTCACCTTGACCGCTTACCTGTATTGTTTGTCCGTGATTAATACCTTGAGGTATATTTATCTCAATAGTTCTTTGCTTTCTTATTCTGCCTGTACCACGACAGTCTTTGCAAGGGTCCATAATAATTTTTCCCTCGCCCCTACAATCAGGACAGGCAGTGATGTTAGTCATATAGCCAAGCGGAGTTCTTGTTTGAGTTTTAACCTGTCCCTGACCACCGCAGCGTTTACATGTAATAGGGGAAGTGCCTGGTTTTGCACCGCTTCCGTTACAAGTAGGACAGTTTTCCTGCTTGTTGACATTTATGTTTTTCTTGCAGCCAAAAGCTGCTTCTTCAAATGTAATATCAATTATCTGACGGACATCAGCACCTCTTGTCGGACCGTTTCTCCTTTGAGAACCACCAAAACCGCCGAAACCACCACCAAATATGTTAGAAAAAATATCACCAAAATCGTCAAATCCAAAGCCACCTGCACCGCCACCGCCACCAAAGTTGGGGTCAACACCTGCATGGCCAAATTGGTCATAGCGAGCCTTTTTATCGCTGTCAGAAAGCACTTCATATGCTTCATTGACCTCTTTAAACTTTTTTTCTGCCTCTTTATCACCTGGGTGGAGGTCAGGGTGATATTTTTTTGCTTCTTTTCTATATGCCTTTTTTATTTCATCGCCCGAAGCGCCTTTAGAAACTCCAAGCACCTCGTAATAATCTCTTTTATCTGCCAATTTTTTCACCTACCCGAATTACTGATAAAAAGGGCGGACACAGCCGCCCTTATTAAGTTGTAGATTAGTTGTTGTCGTTGTCAACTTCTCTGTAATCAGCCTCATAAACATTGTCATCATTTGCGCCTTGAGCGCCTTGGTTGAAATCGTTAGGGTTAAAACCTGCACCCTGTGCACCTTGAGGATTAGCCTGTTGGTACATTTTTTCAGAAACCTTGTAGAATGCCTGTTGCAAGTTTTCGCTTGCAGTTTTAATAGCCTCTGTATCAGTACCCTTTAGGGCTTCCTTGACATTGTCAATTTCAGCCTGGATAGATGCTTTGTCGTTAGCATCAACCTTATCACCTAATTCGTTAAGAGTTCTTTCTGCTTGAGAAACTGCACTTTCTGCGTTGTTCCTTGTTTCAACTTCTTCTTTTCTCTTCTTATCTTCTTCTGCATACTTTTCAGCTTCTTTAACAGCTCTGTCGATGTCTTCATCACTTAAGTTTGAAGAAGCTGTGATTGTGATTTTTTGTTCGTTTCCTGTTGCCATATCTTTAGCAGATACCTTAACAATACCGTTAGCATCAATGTCAAAAGATACTTCAATCTGTGGCACACCTCTTGGTGCAGGAGCGATGCCTGTTAAGCTGAAACGGCCAAGAGTCTTGTTGTATTGAGCCATTTCTCTTTCGCCTTGCAAAACATGAACCTCAACACTTGTCTGTCCATCTGCAGCAGTAGAGAATATTTGTGATTTCTTTGTTGGGATTGTTGTGTTTCTTTCGATGAGCTTTGTGAACACACCGCCCATTGTTTCGATACCAAGTGACAATGGAGTAACATCCAAAAGCAATAAGTCTTTAACATCTCCGCCTAATACACCTGCCTGAACAGCAGCACCGATAGCAACACATTCGTCAGGGTTGTTGCCCTTGTGAGGTTCCTGTCCCATTTCGTTTTTAACAGCTTCCTGAACTGCAGGAATTCTTGAAGAACCGCCGACTAAAAGAACTTTGTCAATATCGCCTTTAGAAAGACCTGCATCGTTCATAGCATTTCTGATGCAAGTAATAGTTTTTTGTACTAAATCAGCTGTCAAATCATCAAATTTAGCTTTTGTAAGAGTTATGTCAAGGTGTTTAGGACCTGTTGCATCAGCAGTGATAAATGGCAAGTTGATGTTTGAAGTTGTCATTCCTGAAAGCTCAATTTTTGACTTTTCAGCAGCTTCCTTTAATCTTTGCATAGCCATTTTGTCGTTTGTTAAATCAACACCTGTTTCCTTTTTAAATTCGTCAACAAGATATTTAATAATTCTTTCGTCAAAGTCGTCACCGCCAAGGCGTGTGTCACCATTTGTTGAAAGAACTTCGAATACACCGTCACCGATTTCAAGGATAGATACATCGAAAGTACCGCCACCAAGGTCATAAATCATAACCTTTTGGTCATTATCATTCATTCCGTAAGCAAGTGCAGCAGCAGTTGGCTCGTTGATAATTCTCAAAACTTCCAATCCTGCAATTTTACCTGCGTCTTTTGTGGCCTGTCTTTGTGAGTCACTGAAGTATGCAGGAACTGTGATAACAGCTTGAGAAACAGTTTCACCAAGATAGCTTTCTGCATCCTGCTTTAACTTTGTCAAAATCATAGCTGAAATTTCAGGTGGTGTATATGATTTATCATCAATATTTACTGAATAGTTTTCACCCATATGTCTTTTGATTGACATAATTGTTCTGTCAGCATTTGTAACTGCCTGTCTTTTTGCAACCTGACCTACAATTCTTTCTCCATTTTTTTGAAAAGCTACAACAGATGGTGTTGTTCTTGCACCTTCTGAATTTGCGATTACAGCAGGGTTACCACCTTCGATAACTGCTACGCAAGAGTTTGTTGTACCTAAGTCAATACCAATAATTTTTCCCATTTTTAATTTCCTCCTATATAATTAGTTTGCAACTTTTACCATACTGTAACGGACTACTCTTTCGTCTTTATATATGTAGCCCTTTAAAAATTCTTCTACAATTGTGTTATCTGCAATATTTTCGTCTTCAATATGCATCACTGCATTGTGAATGTTCGGGTCGAATTCTTCCCCGACTGCTTTTATCTCGCTAACACCTAATTTTGACAATGTGTCGCTCATTTGTTTTTTGACAAGAACAACACCGTCTAAAACTTTTTGTGATTCTTCGGAAGTTACCTCGATAGAAACTGCTCTGTCAAGATTATCTGCAATTTCCAAAATTGATGCGACAGTATCAATTACTGCATCTGCATAGCGTGCATCCTTTTCTTTTGCAGTTCTTTTTTGATAATTGTCAAATTCAGCATACAACCTCTTGTATTTGTCTTCCCATTCAGTAACTGATGCTTCAAGCTCTACAATCTTTGCATCTTTTTCATCAGGTGGGGAGTCGACTTGTTCAACTGTTTCCTGAGCTTCAACTTCCTCGACTTGTTCTTGTTTTTTGTCCTGTTTAGCCAAGTTTATTCCTCACTTTCTCCTATATACATTTGATAGAATAGTCTGTCAATCTGACTTGATATATAATCAAGACTTGCAATTACTTTTGCGTAGTCCATTCTTTTCGGTCCAATTACTCCGAGTTTGCCTGCAGGTCTGTTGTTAATAGAATAATTAACTGTAACAAGACTGCTGTTTTTTAGCTCCTCTGCTTCAATCTCCGAGCCTATCTTCACATTGACATCGTTGTTATTTGAGTCCTCTATGAGATGACGCAGATTCTTCTTATCATCAAGAAATGAAAACATTTTTTGAGCATTTTCCATATTATTATATTTTAAAATTGATTTTGTATTTTCAATGTAAATTTCGGTGTTGTCAAGCTCCTCAATAGCATCATAGATGAAATCGAGAATATTTATTAGAGCTTTTGGTGTAAGACTCAATTTTGATTCGATTTCAGCCTGCATTGATTGAATTTTCTCAAAGGTTATTTCGCCCGCACAAAGCCCCGAAAGAGTTTTATTAATTATATTTCCAAGAGTCTTTGCTGATTTATCAGTAAGCGGAAGAGTTAAAATTTTGTTTTTGACTGCACCTGTTTCTGTGACAATTATCAGCAGTGAACTTCCACCTCCAAGACTCAAAAGCTCACACTTTTTAATCTTGTTTGATGCAAAGTCCGGGGAAGTGACAAAGGTTGTGTAATCAGTCAAGCTAGAGGCTATAAGGGTTGCTTTCTTTATGATATGGTCAAGTTGGTTAACCTTTTCCTCAAGTGCTGATTGAAGTTTTTGAATAGTATCCATTCCGATTTTATATTTTTTCATCATTGAATTCACATAAAATCTGTATGCCGCATCAGACGGAACTCTGCCCGCAGAGGTATGAGGCTGAATTAAAAATCCCATTTCTTCAAGGTCTGCCATTTCATTTCGTATGGTGGCACTCGATAAGCCGAGCATATTCTTTTTGGAAATCGCTCTTGAGCCAACAGGTTCAGCTGTTCCGAAGTATTCGTCGATTACTGCCTGAAGAATTTGAAGCTTTCTTTCGCTTAACTCCATTATAATCACCTCTTTTGTTTTTAGCACTCGCTTTAGATGAGTGCTAACAGTAATAAAATACCATTATTATACGAAAATGTCAAGTGTTTTAACAAAATATTCATAAATATTTCAC
>JAZNGS010000216.1:0-9622 GCA_045576555.1 Clostridia bacterium
AGGAGGAGCAGGATTTATCAAATCCCTTGAATATGAAGCTTTTGCTGACGGAGAAATGAGTCTTTCAAATGTGCTTGGGAAAGAGGATTCGGGATTTTTGATGATTGAGGACAGAGATTTTATTAATCAGTCATTAGCAAAACTCGATGAAAAGGAACTTGAACTAATTAATAAAAGATATTATGATGGAGAAACTCAATCCCAGATCGCAAAGCAATGGGGAGTTTCGCAGATGTATGTTTCGCGATTAGAAAGATCCACATTAAAAAAATTGCGAGATTTGTATTTTAGATAAAAGGATGTGAGTAAGTATGGAGTGCAACAATAAATGTGAGCATTGCAAATATAACAAAAATATAATTAATATGCTCAAGAATGAGCTTCCTACAACTGAAATCATCAATGACCTCTCAAATGTGTTCAAAATTTTTGGCGATGCGACAAGAATGAAAATTTTGTGGGTTCTATTTAGTTCCGAAAAATGTGTTGCCGAGATATGCGATGCGCTAAAAATGAGCCAGTCCGCAATCAGTCATCAGCTAAAGGTGCTGAAAGAAGCTAGGCTCGTGCGTTCAAGACGAGATGGCAAGAACACATTTTATGCGCTATGCGATGAACATATTGAGAATATAATCGAACAGGTATTAATTCATATAAACGAATAAAAAGGTCAAAGTGAAATTCACTTTGACCTTTTATTATTCTGATAACATTTCATCAATGGCCTTTGCCGCTGTTTTTCCTGCACCCATTGCGGAAATAACTGTTGCAGCGCCTGTTACAGCATCGCCGCCTGCAAAAACTGCAGGTCGAGTAGTTTTTCCTGTTTTTTCATCTGTAACAATTCCACCTCTGTTAGTTGTCTCAAGACCGTCTGTGGTGCTTGTTATCAACGGATTAGGCGAAGTTCCGATTGAAATTATAACCGTGTCAACATTAAGCACAAATTCACTGCCATCTATTGGGACAGGTCGTCTGCGGCCGCGTTCGTCAGGCTCACCCAATTCCATTTTCACACATTTAATACCTGTAACAAACCCATTTTTTTCATCTTTTGGGTTGTCAGGATTATTATATCCCAAAATTTCAACAGGGTTATTGAGAAGTCTAAAGTCGATACCCTCCTCAATTGCGTGTTCAACCTCTTCTTTTCGGGCAGGAAGCTCGTCCATTGAACGACGATAAACGATATACACCTTATCTGCACCTAACCTCAAGGCTGTCCTTGCTGCGTCCATTGCAACATTTCCACCGCCAACTACTGCAACCTTGCCACCTTTCATAATAGGAGTGTGTGAGTCTTCCTTATATGATTTCATAAGATTGCTTCTTGTTAAAAATTCGTTTGCAGAATATACACCTTTTAATGATTCTCCCGGAATATTCATAAAGTTGGGAAGTCCGGCACCTGATGCAATATATACAGCCTCATATCCCATTTCCAAAAGCTCGTCAACAGTTAATGTTTTTCCGATTACAACATTTGTCTGGATGTCAACGCCTAAAGCCTTTAATAGTTCTATTTCCTTTGCAACAATGCGCTTTGGCAACCTGAATTCAGGAATTCCATAAACCAAAACTCCTCCGGCAGCGTGCAGTGCTTCATAGATTGTAACTTCATACCCCTTTTTTGCCAAATCACCTGCACAGGTAAGTCCTGATGGTCCAGAGCCGACCACGCAGACCTTATGTCCGTTTGATTTTGGTTTGTCAGGAGTTTTTGTTATATTTTCATTGTACCAGTCAGCAACAAATCTTTCCAATCTTCCGATTGCAACCGGCTCAAACTTGATACCAAGCGTGCATTTGCTTTCGCATTGCAGTTCTTGTGGGCAAACTCTGCCGCATACTGCAGGGAGTGAAGAAGATTTTGCAATCTCTAAATATGCTTTTTCGAATTCTCTTTCTTTAATATATGAAATGAATTGAGGGATATTGATGCCTACAGGGCAACCGCTTACGCAAGGTGCATTTTTACAATTCAGGCATCTGTTTGCTTCCGAAATTGCCATATCTTCTGTATATCCCAAAGAAACCTCGTCAAAGTTTTTTGCTCTTTTCAAAGGCTCTTGTGTAGGCATTTCATTTCTTTTTGGATTTATAGGCATTTTAATTTTCACCTCTATTTAATAAATTGCAGGTTTTTTCATAGGCATGACGCTCAAAATCGCGATACATACTGCTTCTTGATATTGCATCGTCAAAGTCCACTTCGTATCCGTCAAAATCAGGTCCGTCAACACAGGCAAACTTTGTTATTTTCTTGCCATCACGAATAAGCGTCAGTCGGCATCCACCGCACATTCCTGTTCCGTCAATCATAATTGGATTCATTGAGACTGTGACAGGAATACCAAATTCTTTTGCAGTCAAGACAACAAATTTCATCATTACAAGCGGACCGATAGCTATAATTCTGTCAAATTTTGTGCCATTTTCAAGCATTGCCTTAAGAGGCATTGTGACATTTCCTATTTCGCCATAACTTCCGTCATCAGTCACAACTGTCAGGCTGTCACTGAATTTTGAAAATTCATCTTCTAAAATAACCAAATCTTTATTTCTAAAGCCGACAATGCTTGTCACGTTAGCGCCAAGTCGGTGAAATTCCTCAGCAACAGGCATTGCAATCGCACAACCAACACCTCCGCCGATAACGCAAACATTTTCAATTCCGTCTGTGTGAGTTGGAACACCTAAAGGTCCGACAAAATCGGATATGTAATCACCCTCATTTTTTGCGCCCAAACGAATTGTTCCTGCACCAACAAGCTGAAAAATTATTTTCACAGTTCCTTCTTCCTGATTACAGCCTGCGATTGTCAAAGGGATGCGTTCTGCTTCATCATCAGAACGAAGAATAATAAATTGACCGGCTTTCGCTTTTTTTGCAACCAATGGTGCTTCGATTTCCATTTGTGTAACGAAAGGGTTTAATATTTTTTTGTGAATAATCTTATACATAAATAATCCTCTAATCAAATATAATCCCAGACAAAAAATTGTAAGGGATTATTTGTTTCATATTTCCCATCAAAAGCATTTGCTCTTAATGGTTATATTTTAAACCAATTTTAATTAAAAGTCAACCTTTGAGGACTAATATGTTTTAAATGTAAAAATAGTGAGCAAATTTGCTCACTATCTTTATGCATTAATATACATTTCCTCTGTTTTCTTTTGTGCTTCTCTTAGCTTCTCGATTACGAGATTGTTGTCGGTGTCGCTGTTTAGCATATCGATTGCATATGTAACATCATTGAATAATTGAAAATACATTTCTTTGTAATTTTCCATTTTCACAATCCTCCTTTAAAATAAAAAAATGTGTAGCACGAAGCTACACATAAAAACGCAATAGCTTCGCTGTTAGTTTGCTACAACTACTTCTTAATACACAATAACATGGGCCAAGAAATGAGAAGCTTGCGTTTTTTGCAAAACATATGGCCATATTATAATGTATTAAATTTTATAGTTGTAGCATATACAGTATATCATTTATAGGGGAGTTTGACAATAGTTTGGAATAAAAAAATTGGTGTAAAAATAAATTTAATTAAAAATTTTGTCGAATTTTCTCGAAAATCGTAGGGAACGGTCTCTGTGCCGTTCCGGTTTTTATGATGCGTTTCTTTAAGTCCTTTTGTTGCCAAAAGAACGAAAAGCATTTAAGAGGGAGTTCCCTCTTAAAAAACTCCCCTGATGCTTGCTCGCCAGAGTGCATTAGTAATGCACATGCGAGCTGTCAATGAGTGCTTGCCCAATTAGGCGGCACAAAAAGCCGCCATAGTGCAAACATTTTCGCAAACCGCGTGATTTATCAAAAAGAATAGTAATTTTTGCTGTAGAACGATAAACTCCTCTTTACAAAACGGGATTTTCAAGGGCAGAGCCCTTGAAGCGTTTGAAGGGGTGCAGGGGGAGATCGCATCCCCCGCTGGGGTTTGGGGCGAAGCTCCCAGGACTTTTGGTTCTTTTAGTCATAAAAGAACATATAAAAAATGTGACAATTTAAACTATAACGCTAAACAACAATAATATGCAGCCTTATTAACTGTTTGGTTTAGGTTTAAAAATTATTGCTGCAAAGAGGGAGAAGATAATTGCGGCGGCAATTCCTGCGGCACCTGCAGTAAGACCGCCTGTGAAAATACCTAAAAATCCGTCTTGTTCAACTGCCTTTTTAACACCCTTTGCCAGAGTGCACCCAAACCCACTCAATGGGATTGTTGCACCTGCACCGCAAAAGTCAATAAGTTTTTGATAAATTCCAAAAATCTGTAAAACAACTCCTGCAACGACATATGAAACAAGTATTCTTGCAGGTGTAAGGCTTGTTTTGTCAATTAATATCTGTCCGATTACGCATATCAATCCGCCAACGATAAATGCTTTTACATATATCATAAAATTAGTCCTTTCTAAAGTTCAGTTTTGTTTGAAATAGAAACTGCATGTGCAATCCCGGGTATAGTCAAACCTTGTTGAACTGTCATTGGGTTCATAAGTGCACCTGTTGCCATAACAAGCACTCTGTTTAGGTTATTTTTCTTTAATTCCTTAAACACATATCCTGCAAAAACAGAAGCACAGCAACCGCATCCGCTTCCGCCTGCGTGCACATCTTGTTTTTCTATATCAAAAATCATTTTACCTGCATCTTTGTGCTCGGTGTATATGTCATATCCGTTCTGGTTAAGAAGGTCGCACAAAATATCCGAGCCGACAACTCCCAAATCACCTGTTAAGATTAAGTCATAATCAGATGGTTTTTTGCCTGTATCTTTAAAATGAGTTATCAGCGTGTCTGCTGCAGCAGGTGCCATCGCCGCACCCATATTATTTATATCGCTTACTCCCATATCAACAATTTTTCCTGTTGTGATATCTGTTATATATGGCCCGTTGCCTTTATCAGCCAAAATTGCACACCCTGATGCTGTAACAGTCCATTGAGATGTGGGGGCGCGGACTCCGCCATATTCAAGGGGATAGCGAAATTGCTTTTCGGCAGTGCAAAAATGGCTCGAGGTTATGCAAAGAGTATGCTTTGCAAAGCCACCTGATGTTATAATCGCACCGAGAGAGAGTGACTCTGCCATTGTTGAACAGGCTCCGTATAATCCGAAAAAAGAACAGTCAAAGCCTGACATTGCATAGTTTGCACCCACGCATTGATTAATCAAATCTCCGCCCAAAATATATTCAATTTCGGTGTCGGATAAATTCGATTTTCTCATAACAAGCTCTGCACACTTTTTCTGGAGCTTGCTTTCTGCTTTTTCCCAACTATCCTCGCCCCAATAGTCGTCATCTAAAATATGGTCAAAATATTGATAAAGCGGACCCTCACCCTCTTTTTTTCCTGCTATAGATGCAGTTTCGAGTATTGTTGGAGGGTTTTTGAATTTAATTGTTTGCTTTCCGATGTGTTGATTCATAAAATGTACTCCCTTTCATTATGCTATAAGTTTTTCACATAATCAAAGTTTATATACTATAAATTTTAAGCCGATTTTTCTTCGTTTAAATTTTCGATTTTGTGAAGAGTTATAACCACTGCACTCATATCATCAGCAGTTCTTGGGTAAATTTTCTTTCTTGCACTTGTAACAATGCTTTTTGCAAGGTCTTCGTTGGAAATTCCGTCAGTTTTCATCAGGCCCTTAATCCATTCTCCGCGCATCATTCCATAGCCTGCCTCACTGACTCCGTCAGACGCCATAACAATCATATCATTTTCCTCAAGAGTTCGTGTGATGTTATCGGCATTGACACTTTCCATTATTCCTGCGGGAATACCTTTTGCAGATATTGCTTCAATGGAGTTTTTGGTTTTGATGTAGCTTTGAGCGCCGCCAATTTTGATGAACTCGACTTTAGCCGAACGCAAATCAATTTCGCATAAATCTATTGTTGAAAATCCCTCTCTGTCCATTTTTAAAGCAAGGGTTGAATTAATAAGATTAATTGCAATATTTTTTGAAAATCCTGCTCTTAAAAAGCCACTCAATAATTCTGCAGTCATTCTGCTTTCTTTTGATGCGTCATATCCGCTTCCCATTCCATCACAAAGAATCACATAGTATTTTCCCTTATCGGTTTTGAAATGAACAACTGTATCGCCTGAAATTTCTTCTGAATCTTTTTGCTTTTGGAAATATGAAATGTCAAGATAATAGGAATCATCACAACAAAGTTTGTGCAGTGACTTGTTTTTGCAATAAACTTTTTTCATTTTCATTCCTATAACTTCTGATGCAATTTCTGATAATCTGTCAAAATCAATATCACAACATACTGAAAAATATACTTCATAATACCCTTCGCTGTCACGAACAACATTTAAATCTTTTAGATAAAGTGCTTCTTTTGAACATTCGGAAAGAATAAGTTTTTCTTTTTGCTCGTCAAAAAAGAAATTGCCCTCAATTTCCTCGGAAAGCTCTCTTATAACTTTGGAAATTTCGATGTATTGATTGGAAACAAGATTTCTTTCCCCAAATCTTACACCTTTTTGCAAGGTATCAAGTTTATGAATTTCGTAAACATGATTGAATTCATTTAAAAATAGGTCAGGCTGAACACATCTTTGTGTGAATACAATGGGTGCATTTTCAAGGGTACATTGTCCTTCTTTTTCGGTGGTATCCAAAATTGAGAACATATATTTATATGTATCGTTAAAGTTTTTTTGCCAGCAATCACCAAAACGGGTGCAATCAGCGCATATTCGCTCGGCAGTCTCATCAAAAAGCGATGCCGGAGAAAAAATGTTTTCTGTCCCTGTTTTAAAAGACGACTTGAATTGACGAGCAAATTCTGAAAAAGTGTGCGAAAAACAATTTAGTTCTTCGGTGATATATTCTTTTATACGAAAATCTCGTCTTGGTGAGTCAAACTTAAATGAATTTGCAAGAAAAACACCTGTGTATTGATTGAATTTTACGGGCAAAATGGCAAAAAGTAATGTTGAAATTAATATATCTGCAACGGATAGCGGAATAAGCTGATAATTCCCTGCAAAGAGAATTGAAATGGTAATTCCACTTATAAAACCGATTGCTGAGCCAACTTGTCCGAAAATGTTCAAAAGACTTGCCAATACTGCACTAATTCCTAGTATTCCTGCACAGGAGAGTGCATAAGGTGAGCTTGAACTTCCGACAAAACCGCAAATCATAGCAAATGTTGCCGAGGTGGCAAAATTTTGATACATAGTAAGGCATAAAATCATATATATACATATTATTGTTTTTATGCTGATTGAATAGGGGAGAGTAATTCCTGAAAGTCCCCAAAGCGCAATCATAATGACTACAACAAGAGAAACTGCATTTTCCTTTGAAACAGGCTCGTTTTTTTGTTGTTGCTCAAAAAGAGAATTGAGGTTTGCAAAAATGGAATAGGAAATTGATGCAAAAATAACCTCAAGCATAAGATGCGAAAAACCAACAATATATGTCCCTTTTATCAAAACCTCAATTGCTCCGCAAAAGAAAATTGAGCCCATCGATATAAGATTTCCGATTGCCTTATTTTCTGATTTTTTTGTCATAAATATTTTTATTGCATATATAATAAGTAAGGCGGTAAAATATTTTAGTGCAGACGCACCTGATGTAAGGGAGCCTACCAAAATTGCAATAACATAAAGGTATGCGGTCTGTGCCTTTCCGACAGCGGCAAAAAGAACGCATCCGAAAGGATAAAACCCCAGGATTGCGGCTCGTTGACAGATGAGAGCAAGAATGGATAAGGCAATATCTGTCTTTTCGGGTGCACGGATAAGCGTGCGTAGGTTTGTTTTTTGGATGTTTGGTTGATTCATAATAGTTCCTCCTTGGTAAAATTTTGGAAAGTTTTTCTATTATAACACTTCACATAACAAAAAATTGCAGAATTTTGTTGTCGGACTTTGAGAGAAAATCGACCGAATATATATTAATTTTCAGTTCGTTGACATTTTTATTTCAATTTATAAGAATATATGGAAATTAACATAAAAGCCTGTTATAATTTAGCTTGGAAAAAGAAAAGAATTTGTTAATTCATATCGAAAGGATTGTTACGATTTTGATATGATAAAAATGGAATGATTAGAACTGCAATTTTTAATTGTTAGCACATAATGTAGAGTTATGTCAGAGAAAAAACCACAATATATTGTGTTTTTGTCGAAATTTTGCATTGCTTTAAAATGTTTCTTAAATGTCACAACGAAATGTATAATTGGTGATGAAGAGTGACATTTTCTGAATTTTTGGCATAAATGCGAGAAAAAATGTCACACCTCCTGTAATATGTAAGCCAATTTAATATGATGAGTGCTGAACTCCCCAAAACTCTATTGTTTTTGGGAGTTTTTAATATTATAATTATCATCGTAATAGCTTTTTGGTTTGATGTAACAGGGAGGTAATTGTGGGATTTTACCGTTGTTATATTAGCATCATCAAAATGCAGACAGGCAGTGTGGTATGTTTTTCATATCCACTGCCTGTTTGTTTGACAAGTTTTCCTATATATGATAAAATTAAGGAAATGATAATATGAAAGAGGCATAAATATGGAAAACGAACATAATATAACTATAATCGGTTCCACAGGCTCAATAGGAACTCAAACCCTTGAGATAGCAGACGAATATCCTAACATTAAGGTTCACGGATTGTCTGCATATTCTGATATAGACCTTTTAGAAAAGCAGATAAGAAAATATAAGCCAAAGGTTGCTGCAGTTGTTAATGAGGAAAAAGCAAAAGAACTAAAAATAAAGGTTTCGGACACAAGCACAAAAATTGTTTCAGGGAACGAGGGCGTTTGTGAGGTTGCAACTGTAAATGGTGCTGATTTGGTAGTCACTGCTGTTGTTGGAATTTCAGGACTAAAGCCAACCATTGAAGCAATTAAACAAAAAAAGAATATTGCGCTTGCAAATAAAGAAACGCTTGTAACAGGCGGACATATTGTGACAAAATTGTGTGAAGAATATGGCACAAAGCTTTTGCCTGTTGACAGTGAACACTCTGCAATTTTTCAATCAATGCAGGGGTTTGATAAAAGGGACGTAAAAAGAATTATTTTGACTGCATCAGGTGGTCCTTTCTTCGGAAAAACAAAAGAAGAACTTTCAAGGGTAACTTTGGAACAAGCTCTGAAGCATCCTAACTGGAGTATGGGCGCTAAAGTCACGATTGACTCATCAACCCTTGTTAATAAAGGATTAGAGGTTATTGAGGCAAAGTGGCTCTTTGGGGTTGATGCATCACAGATTAAGGTATTGGTACATAGACAAAGTGTTGTTCATTCAATGGTTGAATATGAGGATAACGGAGTTATGGCACAGCTTGGCGCGCCTGATATGAAATTGCCGATACAATATGCCATAACATATCCGAAAAGACTTCCGATGAGGGGAAATGAGCTTGATTTTACCAGGTATTCAAATCTGACTTTTGAAGAACCTGATATGGATACTTTTTATGCATTAAAACTTGCTTATGATGCGGCAAGAGTCGGGGGAACATTACCGACAGTTTTCAACAGTGCAGATGAGGCAGCTGTTGAATTATTCAGAGAAAAAAAGATTTCATATCTGGATATAACAAGACTTATT
>JAZNGS010000217.1:0-13081 GCA_045576555.1 Clostridia bacterium
CCTGTTTCTTTAGGTCCTCATAGATTTCTTCGGCTAACTTCATCTGTTCTTCTTCCTTGTTCTTAACAGGTACAACCACAACCTCATAAGGAGCAATGGCAACAGGTAAAACTATTCCGTTTTCATCGTGCATCTGCTCAATTGCAGCGGCAACACATCTTGTCACACCAATTCCGTAACAACCCATTATAACCGTCTTTGGCTCTCCGCTTTCGTCTGTATAAGTAAGACCTAATGCGTCTGAATATTTTGTTCCAAGCTTGAAGATGTGACCAACTTCAATACCCTGTGCTGTCTTTATTGGTTGTCCGCACTTTGGACATTTATCACCATCTGTTATCACTCTTATATCTGCAATTCTATCTGGTGTAAAATCTCTGTTTATGTTAACATTTTTATAGTGATAGCCTGTGTCATTTGCACCGATTATAAAGTTTTTCATATTAGCAACTTCCAAATCGGCAATAACCTCAATCTCAAGACCGATAGGTCCTGCAAAACCAATATCTGCCTTTGTGAGTTCTCTTACCATAAATGGCTCGGCAAGTTCCAAATCATCAACACAGCCAACAAGATTTTTGAGTTTGACTTCGTTAATTTCTCTGTCACCTCTTACCATTGCTGCTATGTATTTGTCGTCTGCCTTATAGATAATTGTTTTTGCAAAAACATAGGCTTCAGTCCCAAAGAAGTTTACCAATTCTTCAATTGTGTGAACATTTGGAGTTTCAATTTTTTCCAATGCCAAATCACCACTATCAAATTCCTTGTCTTCAGGAATACACTCTGCCTTTTCATAGTTTGCCGCATACCCACAAGCATCACAATAAGCAATTCCGTCTTCACCAACAGGAGATTTAACCATAAATTCCTGTGAGCCGCTGCCGCCCATAGCACCTGAATCGGCATCAACTATTGTGAAATCAAGACCCAAACGCTTGAAAATTCTGCAGTATGCATCATACATTTTCTTATATGACTCATCTAGGCCCTCTTTTGTCATATCAAAGCTGTATGCATCCTTCATAACAAACTCACGGCTTCTCATCACTCCGAAACGAGGACGACCCTCATCACGATACTTTGTCTGAATTTGATACAGAGTCATTGGATATTCCTTATATGAACGAACTTCGTTAATTACTGTTTGAGTAAACAATTCTTCGTGAGTTGGTCCAAGACAGAAATCTCTTTCATATCTGTCCTTTAATTTAAACATACTCTGTCCGAAAACATCCCATCTGCCTGATGCCTGATATGCCTCTGCCGGCAAAAGTGCTGACATCAAAAGCTCCTGAGCTCCGGCTCTGTCCATTTCTTCTCTTACTATCTGTTCAACTTTTCTTTCACATCTTAAGCCCAAAGGAAGATATGAATATATGCCTGCAGCAAGCTTTCTTATATATCCTGCTCTCATCATCAACTGATGACTTGCTATTTCTGCATCAGATGGCACTTCCCTCAATGTTGGTGCCAATAATCTTGTCATTCTCATTTTAGTATTTACTCCTTTTAGTATTTTAAACCGTTTTTATACAATTTGTGCTCCGCTTTGAATATCCTTAACTGTTGTAAGTGCTGTTAATTCACCATCAATTTCAGCTGATAAAATCATTCCGCAAGACTCTAGTCCCATCATCTTTCTAGGCTTGAAGTTTGCAATGAACACAACATTTTTACCAATCAATTCTTCAGGTGTGTGATACTTTGAAATTCCTGATAAAATCTGTCTTGTTTCACTTCCCACCTGGAGAGTAAATCTCAAAAGTTTATCGGATTTTTTAACCTTTTCGCACTCAATTACTTTACCAACTCTTATATCAAGCTTTTCAAAATCATCAAATTCGACATAATCCTTAAAAGGCTCAATTTTAATTTCAGGTTCTTCGGGTGCATTTTCTGCTGCTAATTCTTCCATTTTCTTTTCTACATCAATTCTTGCAAACAATGGTTCTGCAGCACCAACCTTTGCACCAACCTTCAATACTCCGAAAGTTTTTGCACTTTCATATGAAATATCCTCTGCATTAATCTGTGCTTTTATTGCTTCTGCAGTTGCAGGCATAAATGCAAACAATAGCGATGCAATAATTCTGATTGTTTCCAACAGGTTATAAAGAACAGTTCCGAGTCTTGGTTTTGTTTCATCACTTTTTGCCAATACCCAAGGCATTGTTTCATCAATATATTTATTCGCTCTGTTAACAACATTCCAAATCTCATCAAGACTGTCAGCAATGTGCCAGGTTTCCATTTTCTTTGTAACCTTTTCGATTGCAGATATTGCAACACTCTTTAAATCTTCATCAAAGTCGCCTGCGACATCACCGCTTTGAATTTCTCCGTCAAAATATTTGTTAACCATTGATACAGTTCTGTTAACAAGATTTCCCAAAGTGTTTGCAAGGTCAGAGTTATATCTTGCAATGAAAGTATCATAAGTTATATTTCCATCCTGTGCAAAAGGCATTTCGTGAAGTGAATAGTATCTTACTGCATCAACTCCGAAATGTCTTACCAAATCTTCTGCATAGATAACATTTCCTCTTGATTTTGACATCTTTTCTTCACCGAAAAGCATCCACGGATGACCAAATACCTGTTTTGGTAATGGTTCACCCAATGCCATAAGCATAATTGGCCAGTAGATTGTGTGGAATCTCAAAATATCCTTTCCGATGATATGTACATCGGCAGGCCAGTATTTGTTATATAGTTCTCCCTTTTTGTCGGGGTGATATCCAAGTGCAGTTATATAGTTTGAAAGTGCATCAATCCATACATAAACAACATGGTTCGGGTCAAATTCAACAGGGATACCCCATGAAAAGCTTGTTCTTGAAACACATAAATCCTGCAAGCCCGGCTTTATGAAATTATTTACCATTTCTTTTTTTCTTGACTCAGGTTGAATAAAATCAGGATTCTCTTCAATGTGTTTCATGAGTCTATCCTGATACTTGCTCATTTTGAAGAAATATGCTTCCTCTTTGGTCTTTTTAACTTCTCTTCCGCAATCAGGGCATTTTCCGTCAACCAACTGTGTTTCTGTCCAGAAAGATTCGCAAGGAGTACAATAAAGTCCCTCGTATTCAGATTTATAAATATCACCCTGGTCATATAGCTTTTTAAATATAGCCTTAACTGATTCCTCGTGATAATCGTCGGTTGTTCTTATGAACTTATTATAGCTGATATTTAACATATCGGCAATATCTCTGATTTGTGCCGCAATTTCATCAACATAAGCCTTTGGTGTAACACCTGCTGCCTCTGCAATCTCCTGAATTTTTTGACCGTGTTCGTCTGTTCCTGTTAAAAAGAATACATCATCACCGATATATCTTCTAAATCTTGCAATAGCGTCTGTTAAGATAATTTCATAGGTGTTTCCTATGTGTGGCTTTCTTGAAGTGTATGCTATCGCGGTTGTAATATAAAATTTCTTATCCATTCCTATTCCTCACTTTAATATAAATCTATATAACTTAACCAATTCATATTTTATTTTCTTTGCAATATTCTTGATAACCCTTTCGGGAGTTTCGAGCGCTCCTGCTTTGTGAAGACTTATCACTAAAACTAATATAATCGGTCCTAAAATCATACCGCCGATTGAGAAAATTTTGTAACCAATATACATTGACATAAGTGTCAATAGTGGGTTTGTGCCAAGACTATGGCTGACAATTTTTGGCTCTATCATTTGCCTTGTAAATATAATTGCAAGGTAGATAATCAAAAGTCCTATACCCATTCTCAAATCTCTCGACAAAAAGCTGATTATTGACCAGGGGATTAAAACTGCACCGCTTCCGAAAAATGGGAGAGCATCGAGCGCTGCAACACCAAGCGCAATAAGCATCGCATATTCAGCCCTTAAAATTGACAAGCCAATAAAAATTATCACAAACGCAATCGACATTATAATCAGTTGTGCCTTGATATATCCGCCAAGGTATTTTTTCAGCTGACCTCCGATGGTTGAACACTTCTCTAAAAAGGTCTTTGGAAATAGTTTTTTCACTGCATTTTTAACATTTTCCTCATCAGACATAATGAAAAACAATGACAAAATGAATACTATTATACTTATAAATATACTCGGCAGTTTCTTCGCAATATTTCCTGCGCCATACATAACAGGCTTATAGTTATCCCTTACTGCATTTGCAAGTGTATTTTTCAAATTATCGCCGATATTATCAAATACGGTTTGCATTTCCTTTGGCATAGATGAATATATATGGAACATACTATTTTGCAAATTTTCAAAACCCTCTACCACATTTTCATAGATTTCGGGAATTTGATTATAGATACTCCTTATTTCGGATGCTATTTTCCATATCAAACTGCCAACTATGCCACCCAGAACTCCAACTGTGAGAATAATGACTATTATTGCTGTCAATCCTTTGGGGAGCTTTAACTTTTTCTGCAGTTTTTCAGCCAATGGGTTCAGGGCAAGCGATAACAAGAATGCAATCAAAAATGGCGAAACTAATCTGATGAGCCACAAGATAGCGTCAACAATATTGCCGAAGAATACGAACAGACAAATCAAAAGCGCAACAATCACAATAGTTGTTAGAGTCATTTTTAATGCAAGTCCTTTAAATTTCATCAAATCACTTCCTAATCATTCAAAAAATGTGACATCAATTCATATCCCTCTTCTATGTATTTCCCTGTTGCTTTTGCTTCCTTTTCACAATAAATTCTGTTATTTTCACATTGTTTTGTTGAATCAAAAATAATATATGGAACAGGGTCCGAAACATGAGTCTTTAGGCTAATAGGTGTCGGATGGTCAGGTAAAACCATCATCTTATAATCTATTCCTGCTTTTTCTAATTGTTCTCTTAAATATCCGATTACCTTTTCATCAATCATTTCAACAGAGTATTTTTTGTTTTGTGCCTCTCCTCTGTGACCGCACTCATCAGGGCCCTCTAAATGAAGATACACAAAATCCTTGTTATCCTTTGTCAAAAGGTCAAAGCAAGCATCTGCTTTACCCTTATAATTTGTGTCAAAATTTCCGTTTGCACCATCTACATCAACAGATTTCATATCCGCTAAAATTGCTATACCTTTTATCAAGTCAACTGCTGATATAACGCCTGCAGTTTTTCCAAATTTATCACTGAATTTTTCCAATTGAGGCTTTGTTCCCTCACCCCAAGGCCAGATTGATGTGGCAGGTTTCTTTCCTTGTTCAATTCTCTTTTTATTAACAGGGTGGTCTTTTAAAATTTCCACACTCTTTTTCATCATTTCCAAAAGTTTGTCTGCACCATCACCTTTTGGCAGGTGGTCTGTTATCTTTTTATCCGAAATATCGTGAGGCGGTGTTAATTTAACATTTGTTGAACCCTTGTCCCAGACAAGCAAGTGTCTGTAGCTCACACCGGCATAAAATGTCACAATATCATCGTGCAATTCTTCATTGATTGTTTTCATCAATTCCCTTGCCTCTTCGGTTGAGATTTCTCCTGCCGAATAGTCAAGCATTGTTTTGTCTTCATATTTTTCTTCATCAGAGAGTGTTACAAGATTTGTTCTGAAGGTTACATCTGTATCCTTTAAACTAACTCCGATACTTGCAGCCTCCAATGGCGAACGACCGCTGTAACACTTTTTGGTATCATATCCCATAACAGATAGATTTGCAACATCACTTCCAGGCTTCATTCCGTCTGCCACAGTTTTCACCATTCCCATTTCACCGTGGGATGCCATATAGTCCATATTAGGCTTGTTGGCAACATCTAAAACTGTTTTCCCTGAGAATTCATTAACTGCATAATCTGCCATTCCATCGCCTAAAACAACGATATATTTCATTTTATAAGCACTTCCTTTTACTTTTTTAATCTAAATAACACTCCAAGTGTTCCAGGTCCGATATGTGTTCCTACAATAGGACCAAGTTCAAAATATTCCTTAACATCAACATCAAATTCGTCTTTGATTAAATCTTTTACTTCATTGCAGTATTCAATGTTTGAATGTCCAATCATAAATTCGCATTTTTCATCATCAAAATCAGGATTTTCACGAATTAGATTGATGAGCTTTTTAAATAATTTCTTGTTTCCTCTCAACTTTTCAACAGGTTCAATTAAACCATTTTTAATAGATAAAACAGGTTTTATATCCAAAAGACTTCCGACAATAGCACTTGTTTTGGTTATTCTTCCGCCCTTTTCAAGATATTTCAATGTATCAACCAAAATATAACATTGCCATGAATTAATATATTCTCTGCACTTTTCCAAAACCTCGTCAATATCCATTCCTCCATCTAACAACTCTTTTGCATAAAGAGCTGTTGCCGAGATATAAACCGAGAAAGTCTGTGTGTCAAAAATTCTGATATCCGCATCAGGATTTTCTTCTAAAATTTCATTTTTTATCATACAAGCTGTGTTATATTGTCCGCTTGCATTTGATGAAAGAGCAAGATATATAACGGTGTCATAATTATCACTTGCCTCTTTTAATTGGTCATAAAAATCAGCATACGGAGTTTGTGATGTGGTCGGAATTGTGTCCGATTCTTCCAATTTTTTATAAAACTGTTCATTGTTAAGTTCAGTTCCTGTCACATATGATTTTTCACCAAATACGCTCAAAAATCTGATTACTCCAAAACCATTTTTCTTCGCCATTTCTTCAGGCATATCTGCACCCGTATCAATAAAAATTTTATAAGTTCCCATCTTAACCTTCCTTTCTTTAGTCCCACTTCATTGTGTGCAATTGGCCAAAATTCTCCAATTTTTCAAAGCCTGTCTGTCGCAGTGCCTCATAGACAACAATCGCAACCGCATTTGAAAGATTTAAACTTCTTGCATCGCTTATCATTGGTATTCTTATGCAAGTTTCCTTGTTGTCGTGCAAAAGTTGCTCAGGAAGACCTTTTGTTTCTTTTCCAAAAAGAATAAAATCCCCGTCACAAAATTCTACATCAGCATAGGTGTTTCTTGCTTTTGTTGTGGAAAAATAAAACTTCCCACCCTTGTTTTTTTCAAAAAACTCATCAATATTCTCATAATATTGAATTCCCAACAGATGCCAATAATCAAGCCCTGCTCTTTTTAACTTTTTATCGTCTATTTCAAAGCCCATCGGCTTCACGATATGTAGCTTTGCTCCTGTTGCCGCACAAGTTCTTGCAATATTCCCTGTATTCTGCGGAATTTCAGGCTCTACCAATACAATATTAAACATATTTTTCTCTCTCTTATATTTTTTATACCATACTTTACATACAATTCCTCATTGTACATTATATAACATTTTTTGAAAAAGTACAATACTTATAAGAAAAAATCATTAATTTTCGTAATATTTCCCGAATATTTCCCAAATTTATTGATTTAAATTTTTTTTAGTGTTATAATTCTTACAAAGTTTTAAAGAAAAGAGTGACTCACTATGAAAAATTTTTTGAAAAGAAAAGACATTGAAATTTCATTCAAGCGTTATTTTATTGACGCAATGGGTGCTATGGCACAGGGTTTGTTTGCTTCCCTTTTAATCGGAACAATCATTAGCACTATCGGTCAGCAGTTCGGACTTTCAATCCTTGTGAGCATCGGTGATTATGCAAAATCCGCAACAGGTGCAGCAATGGCAGTTGCTATCGGTTATGCCCTAAGAGCACCTCAATTGGTTTTATTTTCATTGTTGGCAGTAGGAACTGCGGCAAACGCACTTGGCGGCGCAGGCGGTCCTTTGGCAGTCTTGATTATTGCAATCATCAGTGCTGAATTTGGTAAGGTTGTCAGCAAAGAAACAAAAATCGATATTATCGTAACACCTCTTGTGACAATTATAATCGGCTCACTTTTGTCAATGGCAATTGCTCCTTTTATCGGCACAGTTGCATCATCAGTAGGAAATGCAGTTATGTGGGCAACTGAACAACAGCCATTTATTATGGGTATATTGGTTTCAGTAATCATTGGTATTGCATTGACACTCCCAATAAGCAGTGCGGCAATATGCGCGGCTTTGAGCCTCACAGGTCTTGCAGGCGGAGCTGCGGTAGCAGGCTGTTGTGCACAGATGGTTGGTTTTGCGGTTATGAGTTTTAAGGAAAATAAATTTGGTGGCTTGCTTGCACAAGGAATCGGAACAAGTATGCTACAGATGGGTAACATCGTTAAAAAGCCAATAATCTGGCTACCACCTATCATAACATCAGCTATAACAGGTCCTCTTGCAACATGCTTATTTAAGCTACAGATGAATGGCGCAGCAGTTTCTTCAGGAATGGGCACTTGCGGTCTCGTGGGACAGATTGGTGTTTACACAGGCTGGCTTGCAGATATTCAAAATGGATTGAAAGCATCAATCACATCATTTGACTGGATTGGACTTATCCTTATATCTTTTGTTCTCCCTGCAATAATCACTTGGATTTTGGGAGCAATTTTTAGAAAAATGGGCTTGATTAAAGAAAATGATTTGAAATTAGATTTATAAAAAGCGAAAGCGACCGAATTTTCGGTCGCTTTTTTAATTAATATTTGCAAAATATGATATAATATGTTATAATTAACCTACAACAATAATTTATAATGGATGAGGAATGTACTTATGTTTACAGACAAAGCAAAAATATATATAAAAGCAGGCAATGGCGGCAATGGCGCTATTGCATTCCACCGCGAAAAATATGTTGCCGCAGGCGGTCCTGACGGTGGTGATGGTGGAAAGGGCGGAAATGTTATTTTCAGGGTTGATGAGGGAATATCAACTCTTATGGATTTTCGCTACAAAAGAAAATATGCCGCACAAAATGGCGGTGATGGTGCGGGAAAGCGTTGCAACGGAAAAAATGGTGAAGATATTATAATTTTAGTTCCTCAAGGAACAATTGTCCGCGATGCAGAGTCAAACAGAATTTTGGCTGACCTTTCTGTTGTCGGCGAAGATGTTATTTTGGCTAAAGGCGGTAACGGAGGCTGGGGTAATGCTCACTTTGCAACCGCAACAAGACAGACACCAAACTTTGCAAAGAATGGCCAAAAAGGAATTGAGCGAGAAGTAATATTAGAATTAAAACTCTTGGCAGATGTCGGCTTGGTAGGCTTTCCGAATGTTGGAAAATCAACTCTTTTATCACGCACAACCAAAGCCGACCCAAAAATCGCGAACTATCATTTCACAACTTTAGAGCCAAATTTAGGTGTTGTTGAATTGGCAGAGCATATGAACTTTGTTTTGGCAGATATTCCGGGACTTATTGAGGGTGCAAGCGAGGGTGTTGGCTTGGGACACGACTTTTTAAGACACATAGAAAGAACAAGACTTTTCATTCATGTTGTTGATGTTTCCTCTATTGAAGGAAGAAATCCAATCGAAGACTTCAAGATCATAAATGAAGAACTTTCAAAATATAATATGGAGCTTGAGGAAAGACCTCAAATTGTTGCCGCAAACAAAACAGACATCATTCAGGACAATGATGTATACGAAGAATTCAAAAAGGAAATGAAAAAACTCGGTTATCCATTATTTGAAATTTCAGCTGCAACAGGAAAAGGTGTTAATGAGCTTATGAAGGCTGCTTATTCAGAATTGCAAAAGCTACCTCCAATCCAAATTTATGAGCCTGAAATGGAAATTGACGAAGGCTTTATTATTGACACAACAGAACAAGGCTTTGAAATCACAATGGACGATAAAGTCTTTGTTGTTTCAGGAACATGGATTGAGGCTGTAGGAGGAAGTGTTAACTTTGCAGATGAGGAAAGTTTGCAGTTCTTCCAGAGAGCTTTAAAAAACCGCGGTGTCATTGACGCATTGGCAGAGGCAGGTATTCAAGAAGGCGACACAGTCCGTATCGGCGATTTGGAATTTGATTTTGTTTGGTAAGGAGTGTTTTTGTGAGCAGGTCAAAAAATAAAAAACACAGTTTTTTAGCAATAATTCTTCTAATTGTCATTATTCTATGCTTTGCATTTGATGATGTCGACAAAGATGTTACTGTAAAAATCGAAAAGGGACTTTCAACATCAAAAATTGCAGATATTTTAAAGGATAATGATGTGATTAACAGCAAGACTATGTTTTTAATATCTGTTAACCTTTCGGAATACAGAGGCAAACTCCAATATGGAACTTTTAATTTTTCAAAAGGTGACGGATATTTTGAAATCATCAGAAAGTTAGCAACAAGCGGTGCAAAAAAAGAAACTGTTACAGTAACAATTCCCGAAGGATATCCTGTTGAAAAAATTATTGAAAGACTCGTATCATCAGGACTTGTCACAAAAAGAGAAATTATACAAGCACTCAATGATAACTATGATTATGAATTTTTAAAGCATATTAATTCATCAAAAACCAACTACAAGCTACAAGGATTTTTATTCCCTGCAACCTATGAATTTTATACAGATGATATGCCTCACAAAATTATTGATACTATGCTCAAAGAATTCGAAAAACAATATAACTCTTTGGGTGTTTCGTATGACAACATATATGAAACAATAACAAAAGCATCATTAATTGAAAGAGAAGCAAAAGTTGATGCAGACAGAACAAAAATTGCAGGCGTGATTGAGAACAGACTCTCAAAAGGTATGAAATTACAGATAGACGCAACTGTGGTTTATGCGATTTCTGACGGATTATATGATGTCGAAAGAGTTTTATATAAAGATTTGGAAACCAATTCTCCATATAACACCTATCGTTATGAAGGGTTGCCAATCGGACCAATTTCAAACCCTGGCATAAAATCTATTAAGGCGGCAATTAATCCTGATAAACACAATTATCTTTATTATCGAACTGATGAAAACAAAAAAGACGGAAGTCACATATTTACCGAAACCTTTGAAGCGCACACAAACGCTAACGGTTGATTGGCGGTGATATTATGGAATATAACCCTTATTTTATGAAAGAAGCCATAAAACAGGCAAAAAAAGCAGAAAAAATTGACGAAACACCAATCGGTGCTGTCATTGTTCATAAAGGCAAAATAATTGCGCGAGGCTATAACAAGCGAGAAACAAAGAAAAATTGCCTTTGTCATGCAGAAATTATGGCAATCAACAAAGCATCAAGAAAACTTGGTGGCTGGAGGTTGCCTGAATGTGATATATATGTTACATTAGAGCCTTGTCCAATGTGTGCAGGGGCAATTATTTCTTCAAGAATAGATAGCTTATATTTCGGTGCGTATGACAAAAAATCAGGCTGTGCCGGAAGTTCTATAGATTTATTTCAAAAAAATCTTTTTAATCATAATGTTAATATTGTTGGTGGACTTATGGAAAATGAGTGTGCCGATATACTAAAAAACTTTTTCAAAAGACTACGACAAAAAAAGGAGTTGTTATAATGCGTTTTACTAAAAATCAGATAAGAATAATATGTATTGTTCTTGCTGCATCATTAATACTTACTATCGGAATAGGAATCCTTGGCACACTTTCAAGTATTTTTTAATTTTACATAAAAAAATTACCACACGAAAGGGATTTTTATGAAAAAACTTCTTATCATAGATTCAAATAGTATCATTAACCGCGCATTTTATGGTGTGCGTTATTTGAGTGCAAAGGACGGAACACCCACCAATGCAATTTACGGATTTTTAAACACTCTTTTTAAGCTCATTGATGAGGTTTCGCCTGACTATATCTGCACAGCCTATGACTTAAAAGCTCCAACTTTTCGCCACAAAATGTATGACGGATATAAGGCGCAAAGAAAGCCTATGCCTGACGGATTAAAGGTACAGATGCCTATTTCAAAAGAGATTTTAAAAGCAATGAACATAAAGTCCTTTGAATTAGAAGGATATGAGGCTGATGACATCATCGGAACAGTATCAAAAATTTGTGATGACAACGGAATTGAGTGCTACATCGCAACAGGCGACAAGGACGATTTGCAATTAGCAACCGATAAAACAAAAGTAATTCTAACCGTCACAAAAAGCGGTGTTAATGAAACAACTTACTATGATGATAAAGCAGTTTTTGAAAGATACCATGTCACCCCTAAAGAGTTTATTGACATAAAAGCCCTTATGGGTGACCCATCGGACAACATTCCCGGGGTTCCCGGAATTGGAGAAAAAACTGCAACATCATTAATTGAGCAGTTTAAATCAATTGAATATATATATGAACACCTTGAAGAAACAGGTTTAAAGGGTGCAACATTAAAGAAAATCACCGAGGGCAAAGACCTTGCATTTATGAGCAAGGAGCTTGCAACAATCATCCGTGATGTGCCGATTGATTTCAAATTTGAAGACTGCGAATTTGGCGGAAATGTTTCGGATTGCGCCACACCTGAGGCTTATGAGGTCTTGAAAAAACTTGATTTAAACAGTATCATAAAAAGACTCAACCTCTCCCCTGCTCCAAATGCTAAAGTTGAGGCTGTCGACATTTATAAAGACACATCTTTTTTTGAAATTTCATCAATATCAGATCTTGAAAAATTTATAAAAACAATTGGTGACGAGCTTTCATTCGTCTTTGAATTTAATGGGCAAAAACCATCAAAACTTGCACTTGCTATAAATAAAAATGCAGTATATTTAGATCTTGATTTGCTCGATTATTCCGAGGTTTCAAAAGTTTTAAACCCTGTTTTTGAAAAGGCAAAACTTTATTCAACCAATTTGAAAGAAATAATTGTAAAACTTCATAATATTTCTGAATTTAAAAATATAGCATATGATGTTGAAATTGCGGCATATCTCATAAACCCTGCAAAGTCGGAATACAGCATAAATACACTTATAAACGATTATTTCGGTATTGATTTGTCGCTCTCATCAGGAGAAAAACAACTTTCTTTATTTGATGAGGATAACAGTTGTGAGCTTATGTGTAAAAAAGCATTGGCAATAAAACCATTAACAGAAAAAACACTTTCAATTCTTGAAAAAAATGAGCAGACAAGACTCTATTGTGATATAGAGCTTCCTTTGGTGAGTGTTTTGGCAGATATGGAAATTGAGGGAATTCGTGTTGACACACAAAGACTAAAAGAATTTTCAACAATGCTAGACGAACAAATAAAAACACTT
>JAZNGS010000218.1:0-1780 GCA_045576555.1 Clostridia bacterium
AGCATAATAATGTTTTTTGCGAGTAAAAGAGATTTATTAGGAGAGCAATCAGCCTCATTTTTATTTGGGATATACTTATCGTATTACTACAGAAACAATGACAGGAGATTTGTAAAAGGTCTTTTTGTTATGCTAATCGGTATGGTGGCATTAGCCCTAAAACAAATTCCGGTAATAAGGGGTATGGACAGTGCTATTGTGTGGAGATTTATTCAGCTTGTAAACAAATTTTGCATTTCTTACGGAATAATTTTCTGCTTGCACTCAATTATAAAGATAATAAATTTAAGACTTATATATTATGTAGGATTACTTTCTTTTGAATTATATCTTATTCACGCATACACAATACAAATTTTAAAAAATGGCAATTTGAAAAACCATGTTGTATTTATTGTATCATCATTTTTATTAGCGTGGATTGCTCATAGAATAATCGCTAAATGTTCTACATTTTTAAAGAGGAGAATGATTGGTAATGAAAAATCAACATCCAAAACTATTAGTACTTGCCAATAACAGCCTTTCTGAAAACAATTCAAACGGAAGAACATTGGCTGGTTTTTTGAAAGGTTGGGATAAGGAAAGTATAGCACAAATATACATTTCAGGTGAAATTCCAAGTTCAAAGGTATGTGATAATTTCTTTCAGATAACAGATGTTGCTGTTCTAAAAGGATTTTTCAAAAAAAATACTATTGGTAATCAAGTTTCTAACGCGGTTGAAACAAATAACAATTCAGATGTAAACAAGCTATCAAAAGGAAAATCAATTCTAAAGATAGTACTCCGTGACATCTTATGGGGAACGAATGTATGGTGGAATAAAAAACTTAAAGATTGGATTAATGATTTTTCCCCTGATATCCTTTTGTTTTTTGCAGGGGAATCTGTGTTTACATACAAAATGGCAATGAAAATTGCAAAATACTGTGATGTTCCGATTGTTGTCTATAACAGTGAGGCGTATTATTTTAAAGAAAAAAACTATCTGAAAAATGGCGGAGTTTTGTCGGATTTAATATACCCTTTATTTCATAGTGACTATAGACGAATTTTCAGAAAACTAATGAAGAAAGCTGTTCATACAGTTTATATAAATGATAAATTGAAGAATGACTATGATAATGAATTTAATCTTCCCAGCACAACAATATATACTGCGTCTGATGTTGGGTTAGGTTGTGAAAAGGAGCAAAATAGTTCCCCTGTTGTTTCATATCTTGGCAATTTAGGTGTTGGAAGGCATATTGCATTAGTGGAAATTGCTGAAGCCCTAAAGTCAGTAAATTCAGACTACAAACTAAATGTGTATGGAAAAATCCCGAATGATAATGTTAAAAAAGCATTTGATAACTGTTCTGCAATAAATTATTGTGGACTCATTCCATATAGCGAAGTTCTTGAAGTTATGCATAAAAGCGATTTGCTTGTTCACGGTGAAAGTTTTGATGATTTTACAGTATGGGATTTGAAATATGCATTTACAACTAAAGTAGCTGATTCCCTATCCTGTGGTACCTGCTTTTTTGTGTATGCACCAAAGGAGCTTGCTTGTACAGAGTATCTTTTGAAAAATGAATGTGCTTGTGTGGTAACAGATAAAAATGAATTAAGAAAGTCATTGGAGCAAATATTGACCGATGAGAAATTGAGAAATGAGTATATACAAAAAGGTTTGGAAATTGCAAGAAGAAATCATAACAGTGAAAAGAATTGTGAAAAATTCAAAGAAATATTAATTAGTGCGGTGAAATAAAAATGAAAGTAATGCAAATTA
>JAZNGS010000219.1:0-6590 GCA_045576555.1 Clostridia bacterium
GTTGGTATATTCATCGCCTGGAAGCAACTGCGCTGTATTCTGGATTCCTATGAATACATCATTCAGCTCATTATAAAGTGGGAAATTAATTGTTATATCTCTCATTTTCTTTTCCTTGAATTCAACCAGACAATCAAAATAGCCATTTGTTTCTATGTTGTTGATTGCCTGAATTCCCCAACCCGGCAGCAATGTTGAAATGTGTATATATTCACCGTTAATTCTTTCATAGACATCAAATCCCATGCTTCCTGCAAGCGCCATATGAGGCATAAAATTGACTGATGGCACAAATGCTTTTACAGCAATATAAGCAGAGTCTGTTTTAAATCGAACTCGACCTCCTGCTGTGTTTTGGCAAAGAACTTCAACACCCTCGCTTACCTTTGTAGAAACTTCTTTTGGTAACCTTCTGTAATTTTCTTTGTCCATCAAGCCATAAATTTTAAAAGGCTCTCCTAAAATATTATAAAACTCCGCATCTTTTTTTGATGATGATGTTAAAACCTCAAAATTCTTATCATAATCTTTTAATGTTTTCATTTGTAGACACCTCGCATAACATTTAAATTCATTATATCAAACTATGATAGGCAAGTCAATGTATTAAGAGAATTATTTTAAGACAGAGGACGGTTCTGTTGCCGAATAAATTTGACAAATCAGAAATCAGGTTGAAAAATCAGAATTTATATGATATAATGTTGCGGGCACAAATGAAAAAGGAGATAAATTACGGTGGCAAAAAAAGGTATTTCTAAAGATTTTACGAATGGCAATATTGCAAAGCAGTTGTTGTTTTTCACAATTCCCTTTATGGCGTCAAATGCTTTGCAGGTGTTATATAGCACCATTGATATGATAATAGTGGGAGAATATGTCGGAACAGCAGGACTTTCAGCGGTGTCGCAAAGCAGTTTGATTATGAATTTTGCCGCGATGGTATGTCTTGGGTTTTCAAATGGTGGACAGGTCTTAATATCTCAGGCAATCGGATCGGGAAAGAATAAAAAGATGAATGGAATTATCGGAACTCTGTTTAGTATGATTATTCTATTAGGACTCATACTGTCGGTTGTTATTCTTTCTGCGAGGTGTTTTATTCTTGATGTTATGAATATTCCTGATGAATCCTACGATATGGCGATGGATTATCTTATAATTTGCGGTGCAGGACTGATTTTTACTGCAGGATACAATATGGTATCCGCAGTGCTAAGGGGAATGGGAGACTCAAAAAGACCATTTCTTTTTATTGGGATTGCATCAGCGGTAAATCTTGTCTTGGATATTGTATTTACAGGAATACTTGGTTTAGGCGTTGCAGGAGCCGCCTGGGCGACAATCATAGGTCAGGCAGTATCTTTTATTTTTTCCATATACTATCTTGCAAAAAACAAAACAGAATTTGGTTTTGATTTTAAAAAGGAAAGCTTTAAAATTGATGGAAAATATGCAAAAATGATTACGGAGATAGGAACACCGATGGCAATTCAATCGGGATGTATTAATGTTTCAATGCTATATGTTAACTCTATGATTAATAATGTCGGAGTGGTTGCATCTGCAACCTTTGGTGTCGGAACAAGAATTGATGACATTGTGAATAAAATTTCTCAAGGTATTCAATATGCGGCTGTACCAATGATTAGTCAAAATATCGGTGCCGGAAAACAAGACCGAGCAAAAAAGGTTGTGTATTGGGCATTGGGCTACTCAGTAATAATGACTATATTCTTTATGATTTTATACATATGTTTTGGAAAACAATTATTTATGATGTTTTCTGATGATGTTATGGTGCACGATATGTCAAAAACATTTATAAGTGCAATTTTATGGATGTTCCCTGCTTTTGCAGTAATGCGCGGAAGTGGTGCGTTTATTCAGGGTATTGGAAATGCCAAGCTTTGTATGGTTTTGGCGCTGTTGGACGGAGTTGTTTTGAGAATAGGACTCAGTTGGTTATTTGGAATTGCACTTAACTGGGGGTTTTACGGATTTGTTCTTGGATATGGTCTTGCACCTTACGGATACGCAGTTCCGAGCATAATATATTTCCTTTCAGGAATATGGAAGAAGAGAAGAACTCTTGCTGAAGATATATAAAATAAAAAAAGTGGCTTAAAACTTTAAGCCACTTTTTTGGTGCTCGAGGTCGGGGTCGAACCGACACGGGAATCTCTTCCCACAGGATTTTAAGTCCTGGGCGTCTGCCAGTTCCGCCACTCGAGCACATTTCAACGCTAATTATTTTAGCACAGTTGAAATGATTTGTCAATACTTTTTGCGATAATATGTAAATAAAAATTATTTCACATTTGAAAATCTCTTTGTCACATTATCATAGCTTCTCTTTAAGCAATCAAAAGGACATTCGTCAAATGAAACATCCTGTTCAACAAGCATATATTCGCAGTTTGTCTTTGCAAGTGCATTGATATAAGCATCGTAGTCAAGCTTACCTTCATAAATTGGGCGAAGATATGCAGGGAAGTTTAGTTCCCTATCTGTTGGCATATCAGCGTAGTCTTTTAGGTGAATTATTGGGATACGATCCTTTAGAATGTCGATAAGTTCAATCACATTTTTGTTTGCGAAAGTTGCCCAACCAAGGTCGAGAGTAAAGTCGATTGAATCTTCAGGGAAGTCCTCCAAAATTCTCTCGATTACATCTTTGCCTTCTAATTTGTCAAATTCAAACCAGTGATTGTGATACATCAACTTTGCACCAAGGTCACGCATTTTTTCTGCAATAGGAATAAATATCTTTTTAAATTCGTTATATCCCTCCAAACTGCCTCTCATTTTGCCAGGCATACCGCCTATTCCGATATGAGTGCAATCAAAAATTTTGTGATCGGCAACAACTTTTTCAAGGTTTTCGGCAAGATCTTCAGGTTCTACATGAGTGATAACGCATTTTTGACCGTTCTTCAAAAGCTCTTCCTTGAGCCACTGTGGATCAAAAGGACAGGTGCCTGATACCTGAACAATTTTATAACCTATATCAGCTACTTTCTTTAGTGATTCAGAAAAATCCTCAAGAGTTTGTAGGTGTTCATAAACGCTATAAAGTTGAGCTCCTATTTGCATTTAAAACATCTCCTTTATGTATTTTATATTTTTCATAATAATACATCAATTCAAATTGCAAGTCAATAGTCAAATGTTTCACTTTTATATTGCAAATTATATCATTTTATGGTATAATTATTGAAAAGTACAATATAGGGTGGTGAGAACTATAGCACAAAAGAGATATGGAAGTTGCTATGTTGATGGCATATCATTTTCGCATGATCTTGATATGCCTCCGTTTGCGACCCATTCATTACATACTCATGAGATGTGTGAGATACATTGTGTGTTCGGGGGCAGCGGCAGTTATATAATAGAGGGAGCAGAGCACAAGATTGATAATGGAAAGATTTTTCTGATGCGTCCCGGGGAATTTCATAAAAGAGGTTTTGAACAAAACAAACCATATGATAGTTCGTCTATCCACTTTTCTCCCGCAATCATTGATGATTTTGACCCTGAAAGAAGACTTCTTGATATGTTTTTCAAAAGACCGTTGGGGAAAAATAATGTATACACACGCCAGGTTTTGACGGGTACCGGAATATATGAATTATTGCGGAAGATGGACGAGCTTTCAGGAAATGATTATATGGGCGAGGTTAATATGAAGGTGCTTTTGTTTTCGACCTTGTTTGAATTAAGTCAACTATATAATGCATCTTTGTTTGATGAAAATTTAGATAAGAATAGTAATATGCAAAAAATGATAGAGTATATTAATTCTAATCTGACAGGAGATTTGTCTGTCGGGCATTTGTGTGACAAATTCTTTTTGAGCAGAGCTCAAATTAACAGAAAATTCAAATCATTAACAGGTTCATCTGCATGGGAATATATTTTAGCTAAACGACTTTTGCTTGCAAAAGAATATATTTCTAACGGAATGGGTGCGGTTAAAGCAGCAGAAGCTTGTGGATTTGGAGATTATTCAACATTTTACAGAGCATATGTGAAAAAGTATGGAACAAATCCATCCCAAACCAATGAAAATTAAAAAATAATTATATCTTATGGGTAAATGTTGAATAATAATGTAGTATTTGCAAATTAAGGAGATTTTTAATGAAGATACTTTTAGAATTATTTTTGGTTTTTGCCAAAATCGGAGCAGTGACCTTTGGCGGCGGATATGCGATGCTTCCAATGTTGCAAAGAGAGCTTGTTGACAATAGAAAATGGGTGAGCGAGGAAGAATTGATGGACTATTTTGCAATAGGTCAGTGCACTCCGGGGGTTATAGCAGTTAATACGGGCACCTTTGTCGGACATAAAATTAAAGGAATATTAGGTGGAATTGCAGCAACATTAGGTGTGATAGCGCCATCAATACTCATCATAACAATTATTTCAGCATTTATATCAAACTTTGCTGATTTAGAAATTGTGAAATATGCATTTAACGGTATCAGAGTATGTGTTTGTGTGCTTATTTTTAATGCGGTTATAAAGCTTTTAAAAAATGCATTAATAGATAAATGGGCAACAGGGATTTTCTTGTTAGTGTTTGTGTTATCTATGTTTTTTGATGTTTCTGCTGCTATATTAATTGTTATTGCAGGCATTTTAGGCTATGCAGTAAAAAGAATGAGAAAGGCGGCTGACAGATGATGATACTATTAGAATTATTTTTCTCATTTTTTAAAGTTGGATTGTTTGCTGTTGGAGGTGGACTTGCAACACTTCCGTTTTTATATGAAATGGCAAATGCACATACCTGGTTTGATGCTCGTCTTATTTCTGATATGATTGCAATTTCGGAGTCCACTCCGGGTCCAATTGGCATAAATATGGCGACATATGTTGGATACCTCAATTCAGGGGTTTTAGGGGCTATAATTGCACCTTTGGGAGAGGTTGCACCCTCTTTGATAATAATAACAATGATTTCGGGTTTTTTGAAGAAATTTAAGGAAAATCAGATTGTTAAGAATGTTTTTTACGGATTAAGAGCAGCATCGTGTGCGTTAATAGCTGTTGCAGGATTAGGAGTTGCAAAAATTGCATTTTTCGGTGAAACCTTTAAGCAGTTTTTCTGGCAGGGAGCAATAATGGCGGTGATACTCTATTTTGCAATCAAAAAATTTAAGTGGCACCCTGTTTTTTATATTGCAATTTCGGCTGTAATCGGTATAATTTTTAAATTTCAGATATGAAAAAAGCAGGGGAATAATGATGGTAGACACAAAAAAGTGTCTACCATCATTATATCACTTCAGAATAATAAACCCCCTGCTTTTTACACCTCTTCATATAAGTTCTCAACATAATATATCAGTTCATTATCACTGAAATCCGATATAATATTTTCTAGAATTTCATGAGCATCCATATGCAAAGTTGTCATATTCTGCTCAATTCCCGCATATACTTCTCTTAGAGAGCAACATATGCAATCCTCGCAAAGTAAGTGGGAATTAATGTTATGCAGCTTATTTGAGGATGAGCCGCATTCTTCGCAAAACTGCTCATTTTCATTGTCGAGATTATATGAATCTTCATAGAGTTGGGTTCTTTGTCGTTCAAGTTCTAAAACGGCATCTTCAGTAAAATTTTTATAGTACATAATGTCCTCCAAGATGCACTATGCAACAATGCAAAAAGTGTATCATATTTTTTTAAAACTGTCAATAGCATAGCGCAAAATATTTTAAAAGGTTTAAATTATATATGCATAATGCTACATATATATTTAGATTTATGGTGAAAAATGAAAAAGATTGTCAAAAAATGTTGCATTGTGCTATGATATGTGATACAATAGTATTAAATCAACAATAAAACACTGTTGAAAGGGTGAAATGGTAATGTATGATTTGGGATTAATAGGCGGAAGAATTAAAGAAATCAGAAAAGAAAAGGATATGACATTAGAGGATGTTGCAAAAAGAATAGGGGTTGCAAAATCAACTATACAAAGATATGAGGCAGGATTAATTTCATCTCCGAAACAGCCTGTATTGGCTGCTATGGCAAAGGCATTTAATGTTAAAGAGGAATGGCTTTGCGGAATGAGTAATGAAAAAGAAACGCAAACGTCAGAAGCCTTTGATGATGGTATGATACCAATACCTGTTTTGGGTGATGTTTCGGCAGGAATGGGTAAATATGCTACTGACAATATTACAGGGTATATCTTTGAAGAAAAAGAAAATATGACTGATGATAGCGAATATGTTTATTTGAGAGTGTCAGGTGACAGTATGTACCCGGAATTCAAAGAGGGTGATTTGGTTTTTGTCAAGTGTCAACCATCTGTTGAATCAGGAAGTTATGCAGTTGTTATGGTTGATTCGGAGCTTGGAATGGTTAAAAGGGTTATATATGGTCAGGATTTTATTGAATTGCATTCAGTTAATCCAATGTATCCACCAAGAAGATTTGAAAACGAGGATGTGTTAAGAGTCAGAGTTTTTGGCTTGGTAAAGGGAATGAAAAGAGTGTTTTAATTCTTGACAAAACAATATAAAAACATTATACTATATTAATATTCATAAAGAAAAATGAGG
>JAZNGS010000220.1:0-2655 GCA_045576555.1 Clostridia bacterium
TTATAAAGTACTTTTTATTACAAAACTTCAAAAATTATATCATACAACCTAATATTTGTCAAAGTATATAAGGAAATTTTATTTAAACATCTTGACAAATTTAAAGTTTTTTGATAAAATAACTTCTGTTAAAAATGCGGATATGGCGGAATTGGCAGACGCGCATGGTTCAGGCTACGCCACCTCAGTGATTAAATAAATTAAACCGGATTTTTCCGTTTAATATTTGAGGATTAAGCGGTTTTGCTCCTCCTCGGGTTACCTCTCCCGTGTAAAAATTATGAGGTTAAAACTAAATATGCGGATATGGCGGAATTGGCAGACGCGCATGGTTCAGGTCCATGTGAAAGCGATTTCATGCAGGTTCAAGTCCTGTTATCCGCACCAATTTTCAAAGTGCTTACGAGTTTTTCGCAAGCACTTTTTCTTTGCTTAATTCTGCTTACACCGCTATCGGTTTGTAATCACCATTGTGTGCCAGCTTCACATCTCCGTTTTCGGCGAATACCTCTCCATACTCATTAAATGGTCCGTTTATCACTATGACTACTGCAATCTCACCGTCTCCCACATCCAGAATCTGAATTTCCTGAACCAGAAGTCTTAAGTTTACGTTACTGATTGCACCCTCTGCTACGATGCTATCGAGCATATCGATGTTTTCCTTGATAGCTTTTCTTCGTTTCTTTACTGTTTCTTCAAGGTTTATCAGCTCATTAATTTTAACCTTAAGGTCTTCAATCTGTGCCTTCTTTTTTTCAAGCATTCTGTCATAAGTGGCACGGTTTTCCTTATCGTTAATTCTCTCCATCAGTATGTTTTCCACATCTATTTCGAGATTTGATACAGCAGTTCTCATTTCAGCTATCTGCTTTTCTGTGCCTGCCTTATTCCGTAACCACTTTTTAACATCGGCTTCTATAGCAATCCAATTCTTCTCCGACTCGGATTTCAGCCTTAATATTTCCTTATAGACTAAGTTATCCAAATCCGCCTCCTGAATTCTGTGTGAGGTGCAATAGCCTTTGTAGCGATGATAACCATTGCAGACATATTCAACTCGCTCAGGCTTGTCTCTCCATCTGCGAATCTTTGCCACGAAGGTGCAACCGCAATCTCCGCACTTTAATAACCCTGTGTATCGATGATATGGTTTTCCGCTTGAAGCTCTGACCTTAGTTTCCTTTTTAGCTTCAATCAGTTTTTGTACCTTATCCCATATTTCCTTTGGAATTATTACGGGTGCAAAGTTTTCGTGCCTGAATTGTTCTTCTGTCGGAACCTTATGTCTGATTTTCTTTGCCTTATCGCTTTCTTCTACATGGCATATCAGCGTTCCTGTATAGAACTCATTTGTAAGCACTCGCTTGACTGCAGTTGAATCCCACAGGTACTTAAGGGTTATTGCAGGTTTATTATAGCCTTGATTTTTATCGTTGTATAGCTTTTGATAATATGACGGCGATTTCTTGCCATCTTTATTCAGCTTTTCCGCAATCGCCTTAAAGCCGAAGCCATCAAGATACATTGAATAAATTTCTTTAACTATACCTGCAGGCTCATTCTTGATTATGATTTTGCCGGAGTTCTTATCCTTGTAGTAACCCATAGGTGGCATATTGCATATGCCCTTGTCCTTTTGCTTCTGACGATATCCGTATCTTATCTTTTTGCTGACATCTCTTGCATACATATGATTCATAAACTGACTCATTTCCATACGGAATTCATCATCTGTGTTGAAACTGTCGGTGTTGTCTGTTATGCTGATTACTCTTATACCCTTGCTTCTTAAGTATTCGATGAACATAGAAGTCTGGATTTTCTCTCTGCCAAGTCTTGACAAGTCTTTTACCAACACTACATCCATCTTATGCTCTTCAGCCGCTTTACAGATTTCATCGATTCCATTTCTCTGGAAGGTCATTCCGCTGACATTGTCATCATAGGATTCTCCTACAAATATGTGACCTTCCCGTTCTATGTAATCCATAAGAATTCTGCGTTGATTTTTGAGTGAATTCATTTCCTTGTCTTCATCTCTTGACAGTCTGTAATAAATCCATATTCTCCATGCTTGCATTATGTTCATAAATAATTACCTCCTTTCAGCAACAAACAATACCATACTAATTTCAATATATCCAGCAAAACATTTACAAAAGCTCTAAAGGTTTTTTTACCTTTATTTTAGCCTTAATGTCATCCCTATACATGCGCTCCGCAATAATCTTAAAACCCTGTTCCAAAGTTAATTTTTCCATTTCTTTTATGGTTTCAATAACATAAACCGGGTTTCTGATTTCCTCAACTGTAAATCTTGTGTAAATATATGTTTTCATAATTCGTAGCTCCTTCCTTATTGGTTAGCTGCAGCAGGCTTTTCCTGCTCGCAACTTTTTTCGTGGGTTTCAAATTTATGACCTAAATAATCAAAAATCGTTGCCCTTAAAAATTTGTTATACTCTTCATTTGTTCCGTTATATACATACATAACCTCCCTGATTCTTGGGTAATCACTTTTTCTCGGCATAAATATGCCCCCTTTCATTATTACACTTAGCACCGACTTCCGCTACAGTTCCTGACCTCCTGTCTTGTTTGACACCGACATCGTGTTTGCATCTCTTGGTGCGCTCATATCGTGGCGTCACT
>JAZNGS010000221.1:0-2698 GCA_045576555.1 Clostridia bacterium
AGACCGCTTGGCCTCCGACTTGTTCCCCGGACATATGTCCAAAACAAGACGATTAATTCAAAAAAACATAAAACTTATTGATATTGTCGTTGAAATTTTAGACGCACGAATTCCTTTATCCGGAAGAAATCCGAATTTTGATGATATTCTCCGTGGCAAACCAAGATTAATTGTTCTAAATAAATATGACCTTGCAGATAAAACTGTTACAGATATGTGGATATCTGAATACGCAAAAAAAGGTATAAAGGTTATACCAATCAGTTGTTCAACAGGTTATGGAATTAACAAAATTGTACCTGCTGCACAAGAAATACTAAAGGAAAGAATTGAAAAAGATAAAAATAAGGGTATGACACGCTCTATAAAGCTTATGATGGTTGGTATTCCAAATGTTGGAAAGTCAACACTTATTAATCGACTAGTCGGAAAGGCAAAAACCGTCACAGGCGACCGACCCGGTGTGACAAAAACTCAACAATGGGTGAGAATAAGAGATGATGTTGAACTTTTGGATACTCCTGGACTTCTTCCACCAAAGTTTGAAAATCAAGAGCTTGCACGAAATCTTGCCTATACAGGTGCAATAAAAGATGAAATCATCAACACCGAACTTTTATCTTATTCACTTTTAGATTATCTTCGTGATAATTACAACGGGATTTTATGTCAAAGATATAAGCTGACTGATGATATTTCAAATATGAAAGGATATGAAATTTTGGAATATATCGGCCAAAAGAGAGGATTTAAGATTTCAGGCGGCGAGGTGGATATGGAAAGAGCCGCAAACATTGTGCTTGATGAGTTCAGAAGCTGCAAAATAGGAAATATTACCCTCGAGAAACCGCAATAATAAATTTCCTTAAATTTTCACTTGATTTTATATAATAACATATAGTATAATAACTTTAGTATGAACTCATACTAAAGTATATATGGGGATGCAACGGCTTCGACGGGGATGAGGAAGCCAGAGCTGCGAGTAGTGCTTTGAGTAACACTTTAATCTGCTCTAAATTTTAAATATACACGCTAACAGAAATTTAGCTTACGCTGCCTAATTAAGGCGCCGTCTTATCCTTGAGTACCGCGGCTTGGAATAAGGCGAATACCAGCGGTCACCGTGAATGAACAAGTGTCTTGATGTTCGTCATGATTTAAAGACTACCGATGCAACAGCTTTGTCTGTGGAGCAATTGCAAAGGGAATTCTAACCATAGACTAAACTCGTAGAGGCTTTAGTGGATTTGTTTTCGGACACGGGTTCAACTCCCGTCATCTCCACCATAGTAGCGTGATGATATTACTGTCAGTAGTGTCCTCACGCTTTTTCATGCGGTTTTTCAGGGTTCAAGTGGTGTTCCTCTAAAACACTATTTTCGTTACTGTCGAAGATTTTTCGTAAGGAGTTGAACCCCAGCCCTTAATTCAAAATCAGTTCCAAAGCACAGAGTTAAAAATGCTCTGTGCTTTTTGTTTTGGAATTAAGGAGGCCAATATGAATATCAGCCGTTCCAAAACAGCAAATATAATCAACCGCCTCATCAATTTAGGTTACATTGAAAAAGAAAACCGAACAAGAGGTCGTGGCGGAAAAGGCTCTAATCTCTACACAGTATGTCAGGAATACTATGAAGATGAAAAACAGTCTGCCGAAAAGACTACGGATAGTATTTCAAAAGGACATCGTGATAGTCTCCCTGAAGAACCGGATAGTATGCAGGACGGACTATATAAATACTCAAATAAAAATATTAAAGATTTTATAAAAAAAGAAAATCTGCGCGACAATATGAGTACACTTGAATTGGTATTAAATATGCTTGCAGAAGCAACAACTACAGAATTATCAAAAACAACTAATCCTCAAAATTTTGAAGGCAACATAAATGTTGCTAAAAAAGGTGGTAGCATTGCCGGAGATGCTGACGATGAAAAATAAAACTTAATACATATCTCAAACCCTCTGCGGAAATATTCTGCGGAGGGTTTTCATTTCCTTCGTGGACTCCCTCTCTCTTCTGTGGTATGCTTTGTCTCGCAGGAGGTGAAATAAGATGGCAAAGCATACGAATGATAATCCTGCCGAGGGAACTCTGTCAACTGCTAAAAAAATATATAAAGGAAAGGCATATCCCTTCGGGAATTGTATTCGTAACAAGAAAAGGTCAGCATGTGGATCGGCACTCGATATGGAAATCGATGAAACAGTTATGCGAAACCGCCGGAGTGTCTAAAGAAAAAGTGTTCCCACATAACCTCCGCCACCTGTTCGCAAGGACATACTACTCACTGCAAAAAGATATTGTTCGTCTGGCAGACATTCTCGGGCACTCAAGCGTAAATACTACAAGAATCTATACCATAGAAAATGGCAACACCCACCGCAGACAAATGCAAAAAATGGGACTCGTGCGGATGCAAAATTAAAAAACCACATAATCAGCATTATGTGGCAAAATCATTAAAAATTCTAAATAAATTATACCACGAAAATACATAAAGGTCAATGTTTCAGAGATAAATAGAACGAATTTATAAAATTTGCACACAGCAAATAGACCAATGAAAAAAATAGAACTCATTGGTCTGAGGCTCTTTTGAATTTGTGGTAACCGCAATCACCTGAAAGGGTGATTTTTTTATTTCAGCTGACTTGGTTACACACATAATGCTGATTATGTGTGCTAATGGG
>JAZNGS010000222.1:0-2187 GCA_045576555.1 Clostridia bacterium
ATTCTGCTGCAAGTGAAACATTATATGCTCTATTTGCAGAAGAGGTTGAAAAATTAGTTGTATATTTACCCAATGTTTGATTAAATAATTTCTCTTCCAATTCTTCCTTCGTTTTTTCAGGCATTGTTATAGTTGCATAGCAAGAGGCTTTGTTTCCCATATTAACACTTTCTATAACTGCTGCCAAATCCTCTTTTTTGACATCAACTCCGACATGGTGTTCATTAACCTTTACTGCGCCAAATTCATCAAGAACATATGATGCATCTTGTGCCGGTCCGCATATTTCATTATAAACCTCATCAACTATCAATTTTTTAGGGTCTGCATAATTAAGAGTTACCTCAATGTCAACAACAGCACCGTTACCTATAGCCTCAATAAACTCTCTACGAGCCACAGACACATCAGGATTTTGTCCGGCAGTTGCTGGAATAACTGTGAGCGAATTATCCGAATACTCATATTGTTGCTCGGTTGATAGTCCATTAAAGGTTGCGCCAAAATCAAACAATGCTTTATCAAGCTGTTCAACATTATATGACATTTCAAGCGGTACTTTTATTTCTCCAAAAAGCAATACTGCTGCATCAAGGGCATTTTTGAAAATATTGTTTGATTTGCATATTCCCATAGCCTTTTCAACTGTAACATCATAATCAACCGATAAATTTATATCAGCAGAATTTATAGTTGACTTGTTTCCAGAAGATACTATTCCGAATATTATGTCATCATAATCAAAAATTTCATCAATTTTATCCTTAGCACTATTAACATCCATGCCTCCGACATCAACTCCGGCAATTTTGATGTTTTGTGCTATTTTATCTTTAGGCATACTCATCGCATATGCCATTATACCCGATATTGCTAACACTAAAACTGCACAAGGAACTATTATAAACCACTTGTTTATTTTCTTCTTAGGTTTATTCTCCTTTTTAGGCTCCTTTGCATTTCGTGCTCTATTTCTCGGCTGATAGCTATATTCATCAGTAATTTCATTTTCTACTTCTGAATTTTTACCTTCCAAATCTGTACTCATTAACATAACCACCTTTATATCAGAAAAATTTTAAATAATCATCAAGCTGTCTTGAATATGTATCCAAGAATGCATAAATTTCTTTATTTTTGGAAAGAACATTAAAGGAACGACGGACATTTTTAACAAACCGTCTGTCAAAATGCGATATGTCAGTATCAAAGGTCATCGGACAGACAGACTTTGCTCTTGGGTCAACAATAACATCCAATTTTCCATCTTTATCCATATATGGCGTAAGCGGAAAAATTCTGCATGCAAGAGGTCTTTGGTATCTATCACAATTACCATTACAAAACAATATGTGTGTCCTTTTTACCTTGCCCTCATATTCATATTCAAAATCAGACATTTCTACTCTTGCCCAATCAGGATTTAGCATATCAAAAACTTTTTTCTCTCCAGGAAAAAGATACATACCATAATCATCACCCTTGCAGCAGGCTTTATTACAAAGACTTCCACAATCTTTTATAAGCGGTGTGCAGTTATCAAACAGGCGATATATCTGTAAATATGCATATGCAGAATTCATCATTTAATTCTCCCCTCTTTATTTTTTGAACAAGACATTCCTATACATTTTTATTGTATCACATATAAATTATAAAAACAATAGTAAAATCGTTATTTTTTCATTGTAATACAAAATATAAATTTGTCAAAATTCTATAATCTTCCGATTGAACTTTTTCTTAAAGAGTTAAAGGTTGATATGGTTTGTGAAAGCGACACTTACGAAACAGAAAGTGACACAAAATTTCTTTCTCAGCTTTCATCTGATGAGATTGCATTGATTGCAAAATATCGTGCAATGAGTAAGGATGACAAAAAAGAAATTGTTGATTTAGCAAAAAGTAAGGTTAAAAGCAAACCATAAACAGCTCATTATAAATATTTTAACTCCCGTTACAGGAGTTGTTACGGGATTTTTTTCATTTTCAGAGGGAATACCTTCACCATTATTCGAGTATAACAACTCCGCCTTACCATCAAGCAAGGGCAAGGTATTTTGCGTTAATTCAACAAACTCAGCCACAAAATTATCTATAGATTTGTAGTCAGTTTCATCAACTGAAGCTGAAGCAATTATACTAATTTGAGAAAGAATAACAACAATCGATATCACTACACAAATT